>NZ_CAWPKW010000272.1:0-44114 GCF_963888615.1 Brasilonema octagenarum UFV-OR1
AAATCTTTCCCTCTCCTTAATAAGGAGAGGGATGCCCGACAGGGCAGGGTGAGGTGTAAGTCATTAATGCAACGCGCATATCCGTTTGGCTAACTTTTTCCGTAATCTCAACCTCCGCCAATGTAATCTATATTTGTTTGTCCCTACAATCTTCAACAACCAAGGTTCAGCATGACTCAACTCTCTACCACTGAAATCGAGCAATATCGCGAAGTTTTGCCAAACGATGCATCTTTCCAGTCAGCGCTGACTCAGCTCGAACAACACAACGGCGACATTGACTCTTATTTAGATGAGATTTTGTTAGATAAATTCGGTGCGACGAGAGACTATCAAAAATCTCTGCGGGAAGTGACACTGAAGCGGTTGCGCAAAGAACTCTGCGGCGCTGATGATAGTTTCCGTACCAAAGTGCAGGAATACAAAAGAAATCCAGCAAGTGCGCCGTTACTCACAGGGTTGATTGTTTCTTTGCTAGGCATGACTGGATTGCCACTCGATCCGACTATTGCGACTGTTATTGTGTTGTACATTGTCCATGTCGGCATCGATATTTTTTGTGAGTATACCGAACCAGATGCTGATGCTTCGGGAAACCAACCACCAAAAAACTAATCCTGAACCACCTTATAGCTTTTCGCTCTGCAAAGCACAAAGCATAGCGTTTCTCGTTTTCTCGTTCCCTGGTTCAACCAGGGAATGCCTAGGATGAGGCTCTGCCTCATTAAACATCAGTACAATTATTGAATTTTGACTAGTGTGAGTGGAGGCAGAGCCTCTCTAATTACATTCCCACGCCGAGCATGGGAACGAGAAAGTCATTAATCTAATCGCATCATCAAGCCTGATTTCTAACTACTCTGGTAATCTCTCTAAATCCCGCCGTCCTACCTCTGCCATATATTCATCCTTATACTCAACACATATCTCCAAAGCTTTCTGCAAATTAGCCCTCGCCTCCGCGTAGTTTTCCTCTGCTTCTGCAAGCAATCCTAATTGCGCGTAAGTGTAAGCACACTTATAGCGATCGCCAAAATCGATATTGATTTGCAAAGCTTGTTGGTAATTGCGCCTTGTCTCCTCAAATTCTCGCAAATCTTGGGCTACCATTCCCAACTGGTGGTAGGTGCCTGCACAAGAGTAGCGATCGCCATATTCGATTTTGATTTGCAAAGCTTGTTGGTAATTGCGCCTTGCTTCTTCAAATTCTCGCAATTGTTGGGCTACCCTTCCCAACTGGTGGTAGGTGTTTGCACACTCGTAACGATCGCCATATTCGATTTTGATTTGCAAAGCTTGTTGGTAATTGCGCCTTGCCTCATCAAATTCTCGCAAATCTTGGGCTACCCTTCCCAACTGGTGGTAGATGCGAGCACAAGAGTAGCGATCACCAAAATCGATAGTGATTTGCAAAGCTTGTTGGTAATTGCGCCTTGCCTCCTCAAATTCTCGCAATTCTTGAGCGACTATTCCCAACTGGTGGTAGGTGCGAGCACAAGAGTAGCGATCGCCAAAATCGATAGTGATTTGCAAAGCTTGTTGATAATTGCGCCTTGCCTCATCAAATTCTCGCAATTCTTTGGCTAGGATTCCCAACTGGTGGTAGGTGCTTGCACACTCGTAGCGATCGCCAAAATCGATTTTGATTTGCAAAGCTTGTTGGTAATTGCGTCTTGCCTCTTCAAATTCTCGCAATTCTTGGGCAACTATTCCCAAGTTGTGGTACGTGACAGCTTTCCAAAGTTGTTTTTGTCTTTCTTCTTCACTGCCAAGTGCATCATTAATTTCCAAAGTCTTTTCGTAGGACTTTCTTGCTTGCTGGTACTGCTTTGTTTTCAGTTGACATGCGCCCAGTCTCTCAATTGCAAATGGTATCTGATAACCTAATTCTCCCTTGATGAATGCAGGTGGATACTTTTCCAAACGTTGACAAACCATTTCTGCCAACTTTAGCTTACTTTGGTTATCGTTAATCAACTCAAAGTATTTGTATAAACAAAAATATATGTTGATACTTTCTTGGTTATCTAAACATATTTGTAGCATATTGTAGAGATTTTCATACTCTAATTGACAGAAGAATATACCCAATGGCCGCTCTTGCACTTCCTTGGATTCCATCAACTCATTGTAAGAATCTGCCAAATCTTGATAGTGGTTTTTAAATCCCGATTGCAAAGCGGCACGAGTTTTCTCATCAAGAGTCTCTAACTTAGTTTTCAAAAAGTAGGGGAATATAGGTTGAATTGTCAGCAAGTCAGGTAAATTTGAATCTGAGGAAAGCAAACCCCAGTTAATTGCTTCTTGAATCGCCTCATCAAATTTCTCAAAATGATAATCTTTGAATGGTTCCAGTGCTTGTAATTTGTTGATATAGTTTGGAATAGTGCGGCGGAAAATAAACCCACTAAAAGGAGCCAAACACAACAGCAACTTTTGCGCATCTGGTGAAAGATTACTGTGGGAATATTCTACACATTTGAGAATACTTTTCGTCTTGTCCTCACTTCCCGTATCCAACTTCACATCAGCAAACTGCAACGCCAAAAGAATCTCCTTGGGCGATTGATTTTTCAAATTCGCCAGCACAACTTCCATCGCCAATGGATACCCCGCCAACAGTTGCATCAACTTCTGAAAATCTTCGTCTTGGCGAATAGCGGGAATACGTTTTTCAGTAACATGGCGTTGGAGAATTGCCTGTGCCAAGTCAGAACGTGCTTCTTTGTCTAGCCCTTGCAATTCATAAATATTGTTTTTAAAAGTCGTTGCTTGCAACCAATCTTCACGACTGCGGGAACCCAGAATCACCCGCGTTTTACCGCCTACTAAGCGCGTCAAAAAATCTTTGATTTGGTTGCGTTCTGTTTCTGGTAGAGTATTTTGAATCGCCAGGGGTTGCCCAGTCACCGACTCCAAATTATCCAGAATCAAAATATAAGATTCAGCCCGGAGTGTTTTCAGTAACTTTTGCTTTTTCGCTTCTGGCAGCATCCGATGAAAGTTGTCAAACCTATCATAAATTTTGTTGCCAATCTCCCAGATAATTTGCTCTAAATTCCACGCCTTCTCGTCATACCCAAAATAAAAGATATCTTTTGCAAAACACGTCCTCTGCCACCATTGGCGCAAATATCTTAGCAGAGTGCTTTTACCTGTTCCCCCCATTCCCTGCAACAACAAGATATTGTGTCGTAGCAATGACTTTTCAATTTTGAGAATCTCCAAATCTCGCCCGAAAAATCCATATTCTGGCGACGTGAAGCGATATCTTTCACCTTCAGTTTGCCAAAATCCCTCTTCTTCTTGTGGCGTGAACTGTCGCAGGTTCAACTTGACGGCTTGATTGCTGTAAACCACAGGTAGCAACCAATCTTCCAAATCAATGTGCTTGTTGAAATAAGCTTTGCGCTTCTTGTCATTAAAAAGTTCCAGCCTTCCCAGCCGTATCGCTTCGCTGATATCCTTATTATCAAATAGATGAGCATACACTTGCTGCATCATCAGCTTGGCAGCATCCACCATGACGGTATACCCCATCGCCACTACCATCTGCATCCCCGCAGCCATCAACTGACTTCCGAGACTGGTTTCTCTGTAATCTTCTGTTCCTGTTCCCCCGTTTTGAAGGGGGGATCTTGATTGTTCATTGTCGAGATCCCCCCCTTCCCCCCTTGCAAAGGTAGGTTTAATTTGTTTCCCCGACTGACAAGCATTGAGAAGACACACAGGAATTTCTTTACCCGTCAGCAGATTCGCCAACTCCGTCGCCTCCACCCGATCGGCATCGCCTTTGGTTTCTGCTTCCAAAAACACAAACGCCTTCACTCCCTCGTAGGGTTGCAAATCATTACGTCCCCATCTCAACTGATAAGCATAAGGATTTGCGGTTTCCTTTTGGATATCCTCATATTTCATCAGCGCACCGTGGGTGTCAAAGTGGATGATGTGATAAAACCCCGCGCCTTTTTCTTCCAGATGTCTTGCGAGTGCTTCATAAGTACCTGGGCGCAGTAACTCCACATTCACCGCCAATTGGCTATTTTCAATTGCGTCAATCAGTGGTCGCGAAATGGTACGATAACCAACATCTTGTTCTTCATTTGGTCGTGCTGTCACCACCAGCAAATTAATCACGGGTGACTGTGGAATGTTCGCTTGCCTTGCCCCACGTTTAACACTCTTACGCACCATCACACAGTCTACCGCCAATGGTCGCGGATAGCCAGGTTCCCAGTGCAGTGCTTGAAAGTCCGGAGTTTTCCCGACAATTTCTATCTGTAGGGGATTTTGCCCTTTGCGTAGCCGCTGATATTGACTGTAAGCATCTCTATCTCTAAAAATTTGGTTAAAGAAATTTTCCCCATACTTTTTAATACTGGCGGCTGCCCTCTCGGCTATGATCGTGTCGCTAAAGGGAAACTCCAACCACTCTTCAAAATACCACTCCAGTTCTGTTTATTCTTTAAAAGTGAATGGGTTAGTGATTGTAAGTGAATATTCTTCACCTTCAAATCTCAGAGTTACCTCAAAGCCGGTGTCGGTTTTCTCTTCTTCCCGAATCGTGATGACTGGCATGGTGTGACACTTTTAACACAAAAAGGATATTTAGTTATAGACTACACATTCGCTGTTTGCGTTTCCGTATAGCTGTATCATCTCCAGGGCAAGGCGGTTGGAAATTCTCTCTACTTAAGCTCACTCCTGGTTCGCACTATTTATTACACGTATAACGTAGATTTTTTGGTCTTTTTTGAGTATAATTTAATATAGATTAACTTTTTTATACTTTATTTTTTTGTGAAAACACTAGTAAATTTGTCTTTATTAACTTACAAGTTGTCAGCAAAGCTGGGTTCTCTACTATTAAACTTTGGAATCGATTTATGTCAGATCCCAACATTGGTCGTTTACTCGGCAAACGCTACGAACTCCAGGAGATAATTGGTACTGGAGCAATGGGTAGAGTCTATCGTGCTAAGGACATTTTGTTGGGTGGCGTACCTGTTGCTGTGAAGTTTCTAGCTCTATCGACCCAAAATCAAAATCTGCGAGTGCAAGAACGCTTTGAGCAAGAGGCAAAAACCTGTGCCATTCTTGGACAAAAAAGCATCCACATTGTCCGAGTCATGGACTATGGCGTAGACGAGAATAATACTCCGTTCTATGTTATGGAATACCTCCAAGGAACCAGCCTGAGCAATATCATTCGCCACCAACCACCCTGTTTACCAAGATTTTTGAATTTGGTGCGTCAAATTTGCTTGGGATTACAGTGCGCTCATAATGGTATCTTTGTAGAAGGCAAAATATGTCCAATTATTCACCGCGATATTAAGCCCAGTAATATAGTGGTCATTCAAGACCATAGTTTCGGCGAATTAGTCAAAGTTCTAGATTTTGGTATTGCCAAGTTACTACATGCCGATAGCAGCTATACTGACTACTATTTAGGCACTCTTGCTTATTCTTCTCCCGAACAGATAGATGGTCAGGAATTAGATAACCGTGCTGACATTTATAGTTTGGGAGTGATGATGTTTGAGATGCTTACAGGCAAAATTCCCCTAGTCGCATCAACCAACTCTTTTGGAGCATGGTACAAAGTACACCACTATCAACAACCACGATCATTCTCTGAAGTTGCACCCAATCTGCAACTACCACAGAGTGTGAAAAATTTGGTTATGAGTTGTTTAGCCAAGACACCAAGCTCACGTCCCCAAAGTATAAACGAAATTCTTCAGATTCTGCGATCTTTAGAACAGGGCGATGCTCCTCTCGCGCGGCCCCTTTCGGGCGATCGCGCAAGTGAAACTTTGCCAAATATAGATCAAGCTCCAACTGTCTGTGTCTTAATCAAAACAGATGTTGATACCAAGTTGCGTTCAGAAATAGCATTTAGAAATGGGGGAGGAACACAGACTCACAGACTCACAGAGTTAGGGAGTGTGGGAGTGTGGGAGTCTGAAAAAATATCCTTTCCTCGCTTTTTTGCTCCTTCCTCATCGTCATCCCACCTACTATCTTTGAATTCAACTCAGTATGACGACAACAGCCAAGCAGTGACGCTATCATCTGGATTGATACAGGAAATTGTACAGCAAGCTTGTTGGCCCTCGAATAAACCGATCGCCGATATCGTCTTTCCTAGTCCTCTGGGTTTGAATGGTAAGGAACTACCCGCCTTGTGGGTGATGCTACCGCATTTGGAAATTCAAAAGCGTTTGGTTTGTAAACGCTATAATCAATTTCTTTTTATAACTTCTCCTCACCCCATGCTGCTATGGATTACCCTGATCTACAACACTATGCATGGTGCAAAATGGCTAACATACTACCTTGATCTGAAGACAACTTTCGGGCAAAAAATCACTCGCCTACTCAGACAAACAGGTTACTACCCGATACTATTCTTTACTCGCGAGACACCAAATCGTTGTGTTGATGTATTACTCTCAAGTATTGCTTCTACACAACGCCTGTGGTTACATCACTGGGTAACGATGAGCAACAAGCTGGTTTCTTCTGCCGAACCACAATTTAGTAAAACTTTACTTAAAACTGAGTACGAAAAGATCAAACCCCATATTTTGGCAAAGATACAAGCAATGGATACAGATTCCTCGTTTGACCTTTTCGGCTGAAAGGAATATACTGCTCATCCATGTGATTTATACACCATCGTTCCATCCTTTTGTAAACTTTTTTTAAAAAAATATGTATACAATTATGAACAAAGTTATAAGAAATATAAATACAAAGAGGATGAATAATGCAATTTAGAGTAAACTAATGACTGGAGTTTACATGAGCTAGACGAGTTAAACGCTAGTTAATGGAAAACACGTGCAATGGCATTTATCCTCCAAACCTGCAATTTAGTAGCAGCGGAGTGTCGTAGATGCATAAAGCGAGTGTGGCCCAATGTTAAGCCAAACGATATACGTCACAAAGTGAAACTCACTTGCAAAAGATGAATGATCGTTGGTAAAATCTCTAATCGTAGTTGATCCTCTTAGTTGACGCCCCGGCATCCCCAGCTCATTTCCTCCTTGGAACTTAGCTAGAGAAGGAGGTCGCCTACTACGGCGGCGCTACTACTCTATGCGGCCCAGGTCGATCCCTCGTCTATTCCCCATTGGTGCTTAAGAAGCTGTTTATAAGTCGCTTCCCGAAGTACCATCTGCTCATAGAGCTTAACTAAAAAGTCTTTAGCTTGGTCATGGCTCATATGCTGCACCTGAGTGGCGAATGAGCGAATGTTGAATTGCTGTTCGAGGCTCAATTCGATTGGTTGATTCATGATGAACTCCTAAAAAGAAAAAGTAAAGGTGATATAGCCGTCGGCTGAACTAATAGGGTATATAGCTAAATTTTTATTTGTCCAAAATATTTTTACCTCCGTATTACGAACGATAACAATAGTTTGACAAATTGCCCATACCCTAATGGGTATTTTTTCGGTTGTGACACCTTGTTGTTAAGCCAACTGATATAGATCCCAAGTCTGGTGAGGCAGATTCCGGGAAAATATGGGTTTTTGAACCCTTTTTTTTGGAGAAACTGCCTTAGTTTTCCCTAGTTTGAGATTCGGGTTGTTTCAAAATGTAGAAATTTTTACATAACTACACTGATATGGACATAAGCTATTGCGCTCAAGTCCTGTGAAACCCTGTTTTTTTAAGGCATTTCAGGTAGGTAAGAATGAATTATATTCGCTCTACCTCATTGAGTGCAAGATGTCAATTACACAAAATAAGATAATTAGCCTCCTGAGTTAGAAACTTAAGAGGCTATAAGTATATGTATCAAACTGTAAACAGGAAAAAAGCTCAGTATGAACAAATTTTTAATGGTATGGAGCAATACGGTTCACTGAGTCATGCTAAAGACAGATGCTTCAAGCTTCGGGTAAAGATTTTTTGGCTTCAGTTGCAACAGCTTCTACCTCATCATTCGCCAAAGTTTCCAATATCGATTTTGCATCTGTACCGCCTAAACGATTTAAGGCTTGTACCAGCCTATAACGCACTTGCCAATCTGGATCTGTTGCATAGGGAGCCAACAAGGGAATAGCCTGCAAGTCTCCCAATTCGCCAAAAGAACTAATGGCTGCAGTTTTGACTAAATCATTTTCTGAAGAAAGTGCCGTTTTTAGCAACTCAAAACTTCTTGGATCGTTCAACTCTCCGAGTGTAGCGATGATGCTAAATTGTACAATCCACTCGTTGCTGGTTTGGTAAAGTTGTTGTAAATCGTCAAAAGCCTCACGCAGCCCAAGAGCACCCAAACAATCTGCTGCGGCTGCTTGAACATCAGCTTCGGGATCATTGAGCAAGCGATCGCGCAATATGTTTAGAGATAAATCTAAATCTTGTTTACCCAGCGTATCCAACTGACTCACAGCTGAGTACCGCACACGGGAATTGCTATCATTTACAGCATTTTGAACCAACTCAAAACCTAGCTTTGGCTCTAATTGACGAATTTGGTTGACTGCTCGCAAGCGATCGCCTAAATCTTGAGATTCCAGCAGTTGCTTGACAGATTCAGGAGTAATACTCATTTAATTATCCTAATTTTCAAAAATGTTTTCAAAAAATAGTTATCAGTTATCACTCATCAGCTCATTTTGGCTTGATAACTGTTTAGTGTTCACTGTTTAGTGTTCACTGATCTTGACTCGCTGCCATTGCTCGAATGATGTCACCACGAGTGAGGATACCAATAACTTGGCTCTCGCTATCAAGTACTGGTAGGCGGTGGACGTTGCGATCGTGCATGAGTTTAGCAGCTTCTGTGACAGTTTTGTCAGGAGTGATCGTGATCGGGTTTTTGCTCATGACTTCGCCAACAGTTTGCCCAAGTGCTTTGTGCAAGTCACGTTCGTAATGTCCAGGATTTTCCAAATAAATGACGCTATCAAGAAACATAATGTAAGCCGGAGGGGTTACACCAGTTTGTTGCCACATTAAGTCCGTTTCTGAGATAATACCGACTAACTTCCCAGCGTCGTTCACAACTGGTAGTCCACTAATGCGTCGTTCTGCCAGGATTTTTATCGCTTCCTGTAGAGGAGTTTCTAGTTGGACGACGATTGGATCACGGCTCATGATGTCGGCAACTGTTTTAGGCATTGGCTTGCTGTCACTTTGTTATTAATCTACCTGGTTTATTGTAAAGAATTGTGGGTGTTAAGCTTATCACGTTAATACATTGTTACTTATCGGGAAGTAGGGGAAGAAGAATAATTACTCAAATTCCGTCTCACAAAAGACTTGTAACAACTCAACACAGTTAGCAATTGCTCCTAAATGCGCAATTTCGTATCCGTGGGTGTTCTGTGTCGGAAATGCCAAACACGCAGCGCGAGCAACATGACCAAATTTCATCGCAATAGAAGCATCACTACCAAAACCACTGATTGTTGCTAGCTGTACTGACATATCTAGTTGCTTGGCGCAGTGACGCAGTTGTCCATTTAACGTTTCATCGTAAATTCCATATCCATCTTGAGAAAGTATCACAGGGCTTTCCCCGTCTTCAATGGGATATTCTGATGAGAGAGGACAAATTTCCAAAGCAATCAAAGCATCTAAGCGCTGGTTTTGAGTAAAGAAAAGTGCTCCAATTGCTCCCACTTCTTCTTTTGCTGATGCGACTAGATACACATCGACTGGTGGCTGTTTTACCTTTTCGGCAAGTGCTAATAAAATAGCAACTGAAGCTTTGTTATCCAAGGTGTAACTGGCTATGTAGTCGTTTAACCGTGTTGGACGTTTTCGATGCTTGCCAATAACCATTCTGGTACCTGGTCGAATACCAGCTGCTTCCAATTCGGTTGTGGTACATTTTGTCTCTATCCAGGCATTTTCCCATTTGACAGGAGTGTCTTCCTGCTGAACTTTTTGGGGTGATTCGTGGGAAACGTGACGGGAACCAAAACTGAGAATACCGCTGAGTGTTGCGTTATCTCCCAGTAAATCTACCACTCCTTCGCCATAAACCCACGGAAATGAGCCGCCTAGCCTGCGAACTTCGACTCGACCTTTTTCGCCAACTGTTTTCACAATTGCGCCTATTTCATCTTTGTGAGCAGTAATGGCAATCTGTCTAGTGGAATCTAGCCCTTGAATTTTAGCAATGATATTGTCAGCGCGATCGCACCATACTTCCACTCCTAGTGCCGCAAATTGCTGTATCAAGAATTGGTTAATTTCTGTTTCTGCACCACTGGGAGAATGATGCATGACT
This sequence comes from Brasilonema octagenarum UFV-OR1, assembly GCF_963888615.1. Taxonomy (NCBI): domain Bacteria; kingdom Bacillati; phylum Cyanobacteriota; class Cyanophyceae; order Nostocales; family Scytonemataceae; genus Brasilonema; species Brasilonema octagenarum. Next base: position 10,258 of record NZ_CAWPKW010000272.1, read on the forward strand.
AATTCTTCAATTTTGTGAAATAAGCGATCGTAGTTGCACATCGTTATTTTAAATAGGTACTTTACTCAATTAAGAACTGCTATAAATAGTAGGCAAAAGCCCAAATTTATACAATTCAACCAGCACAAATGTATCACCAACAACGCCAAAGTTTGCTTTTCACTCTTTCGGCTATACTGACTGGAGCAACTCTTTTAGCTGGAGTTGGAATCTACGTAGTGCTCAAAGGCGTGGAAAGACCAATAGCAGTACCTAACCAAACAGCAAGCACAGAAGAAGACATTACACAAGCACCTGTCGATACATTAACTCCGCCTCCAGAAGACACATTGGTTTCATCACCACAAGACACACCAGTCGTAGCAATTCAAGAACAGCCAAACGAACTAGGAAAAAACCTAGGTGGTGTTGATTGGCAAGGAAAGGACTTACGCACCATGAAGCTACGTAATGCTAACTTAGGTGGTGCGAATCTTGCAAACACTACCTTGAGTGGTGTTGACTTGAGTGGAGCTACCTTGAGTGGTGCAAATCTTGCAAATGCTAATTTGAGTGGTGTGAATTTGAGCAGTGCTAATCTCAGTGGTGCAATTCTTGAAAATGCGAATCTGAGCAGTGCTAATCTCAGTCGCGCCGACTTGAGGGGTGCCAATCTTGATCATACTAACCTAGAGGGAGCTCTTTTGAGAGGAACTCTTCTAGAAGGTGTAAACCTGAGCAACACAATTATGCCTTAGGGAGTTGGCTCTAGGTAAGCGACTCACGTACATGATACTATGTAAGTGACGAGCATCACTTAAATAATTGATACTTATCACTTTCCCCAAATTTGTTTATCTCTTAGTTTGGGAGGGAAGACAAATCATTCTTGTATTTAGACTACAAGTACTGATTTCTTACTTGGCAGTTGTGAGGAATAACTTATGCGAGAAAAACTTTTACTAGCTGTTACTCTGACATTTGCCTTAAGTTTGTTTACAGAACTGAACTGGTTTTCTTCAGCCCGTACAGCCACAAACAGGACAAATTCTGATTTCTCAGCTTTCACTGTTACTTTACGTCGATAACAAGAATTATACGCCATAGCAACAGTGATATGACTAGGAAAATAAAAAAATATAAAAAGATATGTCTATGGAAACACTGAGCCTTCAGGCAAAGACATTGTGACGCCAATAATGAAAAGCCGAATTTTAGCCACCAGCGTATTTTTAACGCTTATCGGCTTAAATCAGGCAGTTCTAGCAGCAAATCTGGAACATGTCAGACAGTTACTAGCAAGCAAACAGTGTCAAAACTGTGATTTAGCCGGGGCTGGTTTGGTGATGGCTGATTTATCAGGAGCGGATTTAACTAAAGCCAATCTTGCAGGTGCGAATCTCAGCCGCGTTAACTTGAGTGGTGCTAACTTGAGGGGTGCAAACTTGAGTGGTGTTGGTTTATTTGGTGCTAACCTCACGGGAGCCAATCTTAGTGGGGCAAATTTGCAGAATGCTGATTTGCGACATGCCTATTTAGTTAACGCTCAATTAGATGGTGTGAATCTTAATGGGATTAATTTCCAAGGAGCAATCGGCATACCATCGCAAATTGCTACACATGAGAAATTTTATGCTTGGGGTGTTACCGAAGCACAAAAAGGCAATCAACAGCAAGCAATTGATTATTTCAATCAGGCTATTGTCATGAACCCTGATTATGCAGGTGCTTATCTAGCTCGTGGTGTTGCTCGTTACCAAATACTTGATCGACAAGGTGCATTTCAAGACGCTCAAGTTGCTGAAAAACTGTTTAGATCCCAAAACAATAGCAGTGGAATACAAACAGCACAAGCTTTTATCAAAGAACTGCAAACACCTTACGAAACTAAGGTAAAACCTGCCAAACCTGATTTCATTGATTTTGTAGGAAGTGTTGGCTCTCTACTACTCCAGTTTTTGCCATTTTAGTGATTAGTAGTCAGTGGATAGTAGTATTTGATCAAGTACCCGCAGTATCAGCTATCAGTTATTACTGTTAAGCGTTCCCTGTTGACTGCTCACTGTTTGAATGACAACTCATAACTTATGACTCATGAGTATTTCTAAAGAACTATGGCAAGCAAATCACGACATAGCCCAGGCTTGTCTTGAACATCCCTTTGTCCAAGGTATCGCTGATGGTACTCTTGAGCAGAAAAAATTTGCCTATTATGTCGGACAAGATGCTTTTTTCTTAGAAGCCTTTGCTCGTGCTTACAGCATAGCTGCAGCTAAAGCACCAGATTTCTCAGTCTTTACGACATTTCACTCCTTGGCTGATGGAGTTTTACAAGAACTGAAACTTCATGAGGGTTATGCAGCAAAGTGGGGAGTCAGTTTACATTCTGTAGAACCTGGAGTGACTACCCGTCGCTATACCGACTTTCTGTTAGCTACTGCTTGGAGTGCTGATGTAGGTTTAACTGCTGCAGCGATGTCTCCCTGTATGGGTTTATATGCTTTTTTAGGAAAACAATTAGCTGGTGATAACATTCCCAATCATCAATATGCGGATTGGATTCGTACTTATAGCGGCGCAGATTTTCAACCATTAACGCAACAATTAGAAGATTTGGTTGATTCGTATGCGAGTCGCACGACTTTGGTAGAGTCAACTTATCGTTATGCCATGTTATGTGAGCGAGACTTTTTTCAAGCAGCATGGGAATGTTTATAAATCGCCGCTTATGTTTGCTTCTCTGATTTGTGAAAATTACTTTTTCACTGAACTGCACCAGGCGCAGAGTACGCACCACCAGAAGAATAAAGAGAGATTTTCACGTCCCTTGTAGCGTACACGTAGGGCTTATGATTTAAGACTGCCATATCACATCTAGCTTCCTCTGTGAAGAATCAAGTTAACTGCGTCGTGGTTGGAATTATATATGAAGTGTAAGAGAACTACACTCATTAAGTCAAAAAACTTGACAAACAATAATGAACACAAATTGTCTAATATACAACTTTAATTGGTGGTAGTGTTTACGCCCTAACAAACTATTATTTGTGAGTTGTTTACCAATGACTTAGTTTGGATTATCATCATGATATTTTATCTATTAATGAGAGAATTTTTCACAACTCGACTTGATCACACAATTCACTCAACTTAGTCTGTTCTTTGAGGCACACTGCATGCAAGAAGTATTGTTAAATCGTGCAATGAGCGTTGATGATTTGTTGAAACGCTATCAGACAGGAGAAAGAAATTTCAAAGGTATAAACCTGATAGGTGGTTACCTAAATGGAGTCAATCTCAGCGGAGCAAGTTTAAAAGGAGCTTCTTTAAGTGAAGTTGATTTGAGTAAAGCTAATTTGGTTGGGGTTGACTTGACAGAAGCATCTTTAGTGAGAGCTAACCTTACGGGGGCTAACCTCACTGAAGCCAATCTGAGTGGAGCAAATCTTCATGAAGCAAAGCTCACAGGAGCTATCCTTGATGGAGCAGTCTTGAAAATGGCAGACTTGATAGATGCAGATTTCACCGCTGCAAATCTAGAGGGAGCTAATCTGTACGGGGCACACATGATGGGTACTCTGTTGCAGGGTGCGATTATGCCAGATGGTAAAATCAATAATTAGCTACGGTAGCTATCATATTTCGATAAACGCGTGAACATCAGCTCTAAAGTATCTGATTATGTTGAGATAATTACAAAGGAAATGTGCCAAGAGAAAGATGACGGCGCAAGGAAATTATCAAAATCTCAGAGAATTTAAGAAGCCAAGTTGTAACGCAAGGAGTGCAGCGATTGCCTACGGCAGAGCTACGCTTAACGCCTAAGTGATCAATGCTGCGTGCCGTTTGCCGTTGGTTTTTAAGATGAGGATTTCTCCAAAGCTATTGTTGGTATAGCCAATGGCTATAGTACTATTACCCCCTGCAATATGGGGATCAACAAATTAGCACTCCATAGCAGAAATTGGCGTCAAAAATGCCAAGGCAATGCCACAAATGTTCGGCACAATTACTATCAGCGATGGCGTTTCTATGGGAACTGAAGGGATGAAATATTCCTTGGTTTCACGGGAAGTCATCGCTGATTCAATATAAACCGCTTTTGTGCGATTTCAAACCTAGTGGTCGATATCTAGCTACAGATTTACACAAAGTGGGTGGTATCCCTCAAGTGTAGATCACGTTGCGCCAGAAGCAGCAGTTGGGGGCGCGGCGATCGCTCTTGTTAAAGAAGGCGATACCATCACCATTGATGCCCATGCTCGTTCACTACATTTACATATATCTGACGAAAAACTAGCCCATCGTCGTGCCAATTGCCAGCCACTTCCACCCCGTTACATCAGAGGTGTGCTGGTAAAGTATACCAAGTTGGTATCTTCCAGCAGTCTAAGTGCACTAACGGATTTTAATTTATTTTAATTTTTACATCCGTACACCGGGCTTGAGCCACTTTCTGTAGCTGAGGATGGACATGATCATTGTCAGCAACAAAAGAGGCGTTAAGGTTGATGACTCTGGTATACGCTGTACTGGAGGTGGTGGAGTTACACCGCCACCTGGAGGAGTTACACCGCCCCCTGGAGGAGTTACACCGCCGCCCGGAGGAGTTACACCGCCACCGCCAGGAGGAGTTTGAGCTACATTTCTTGAGGAATTATCATCTCCACCACCCAAAAGAAAAGGTAGAAGAATTAATGGAATACCAGCGAGTGCCCAGTATGGGAAACCCGCACCTCCGGCTCGTGTGACAACATCTGCTTCAGGAATAGGAGCAAATTCTTGACTAATCACGTCTCCCCCAGGCAATATTGGAACTCCCCCTGCAACGACGTCTCCTGGAACACCTTGCCCAGCAATCTGGTCAAACTCTGGAGGAATACCAGCATTTGGACGATTGAACGGACCTCCTTCTGGAGAGTATGGTGAGGAGAGGACATTAAGAAGCCTTCCTTCTAGTTGCTCCTCATTGCCACTATTGAGCGCACGCAACCCTTGAGAGACATTATTCACATAATATTGCTTGACCTCTGGTGGCAAATCTTGAGCCTGAATCTGCTGCTTCCAATTGGGAATTTTTGCGACCTCTTGCAACAGCAAACGCCCATAAGAGTATTTTAGGTTCAATAACCCACTGCGAGGATCAAGCGAGTTTCCAGATCCTTCGGGTGCCCAGTAAAAGTTCTTGGTAACCTGTCCCAAACCTGGTTGGGGTGTCCGACCAACTGTTTGCCCAAGAGTATACCGATACCCATCCATAATATAAGGACTGTCGTTTTGCCAGAATGAGGTATACGGTATCTTTTCAAGATTAGGATTATTTCCGTAGAAAGAGGCAAAATTTTGAAAGTTTTGCTGCCCTCCAGCGGCTCGGGTCAAGAGGTCATTGTAAGTAGGTCCGTTATTAGATTCCACTAATTGCTGTAGTACTGCTCCAGACTTATTACAAGCAGCACCAAATCCCACGTCACATCCAGGAATGACTCGCATTTTACTCAAATCCTGGCCGGAGAGTTGATACCGGAGATAATTTGACTCTAGTCCTGGCTGGACACCGTAATTGCCAATACTGAGCTGAGCCAAAGCCTGTTGAGGTCCACTCAGTATTGCCGCCATATAGGATGAGAACGCAATAAGACTTTTTGTAATACGAGATTTAAACAAGATGAACCTCCTGTTAATAAGGCAATAGGGGACTGAGAGAAAACCAATTTCTAATTCAAAAAGATTATTTGAGAGAGTTTTTTTAATTTCGTTTTGAATGTTGAATGTTTCTACACTCTCCCTCCATGGGATTTCGCCTGAGAAACCGGAGAAGAATCTAAATTTTGAGGCGAGTTGATGTTAATCGTGATTGCTGTGCCCTGAAGTTGTCCTGTAATGGGCTGATATAGCACAAATCCACGGCTTGCTACATCAAAAAGATACCCTCGACCTGACGCAGGCACTTTTCCTTGCTTGACGAGAGTTATAAAGGATTCTAAATACCTTTGGATACCTTGACGATCCCCTTGATTTGTATTCGTATAGTTTGAAATCAGGCTCATGAACAAGTCCAAGCTGCGAACATCCTGTCCCTCGCTCAGAGTGCCATTTTCTAGAAAGGAACTAGCCACAAGCGCTCCATTGACTTGTTGCACTTTGAACAAAGTGTAATAGCGCTTCTGTTTTGTTTGATCTTTGACATAACAAACCCAGGAACCATCTGGCTTCTGTGTAAAACCTGCCTTTGCAAGGTTATAAAATGGAGAAGGGCTTTGCTTATCTACTGCTGAAGGCGGTAATTTCTCGCCCCTATCGGAAGAACAAATATTTTGTTGTGTTGTTGTCTGTTTGGGAGTTGTTGGAGTTTCCAACGCTCCTGCAACAGATGGTATGGCTGCTAACGCAAACACAGACAGGCTGAATACACTCAGCGAACGGGTAATGACATTCATGGGGTTTGTGACAGTGTATAGCTCAAAAAAAGTGTTCCCTAGTTAAAAATAGGCAATATAAGACTTTTTGCTAAAGTGTCATACTCATAACATTTCAAATGCTAGGGTAGACAAGGTTGTAGATCTTCACATGGAAGACGATTATCTTAATTATCTGTGTAACAGTATGTTTTTATTATGTTAGTAAAGACAAAATTTACTAATTTGCATGAATTAGCAGAAATTGCTTATTAGCAGGTTAAAAGATTTTACTAAGGCATATGAGTTTGGTAAAAGACTGGGGTATGTGTTTCTTGTATTTTGACGTAAAAGCTAAGGTTGGTGTTCCCTAAAAAAAACTCCTCGCTTAAGTACATGGGTATTGTGTTTACAACCGCTTAACGCTTGCTATTTCAAATCATCTCTTCTTAATTTGTAACAAATAGTACTTGTTCTTAGCTTCTAACCTAGGAATGATAATTCATTATCATTAAAAAAAGAATTGTAATTTTTTTGTCTCAGTAGAGAATTCAATCTGTTTAAAGATATACTGCACTAATTCTTGAGACTACTCAATGATTTCACGAGACTGTGACAATAATCTTACGAGTAAAGATTAAGTACAAAGACAAACAGCTATTATCAATGCACTTCTATCTAGGGATAGAACACATTATCCCCTAAAGTTTACAATGAACCGGATAAATTTTTGCTTACATAGAATCAAGTTCATCAATTCATCATCTTGCTTTCAGTGTCCGTTGTGAAATACTCTATGACACTTCTAGTCGAACTCTATAAAGATATCAGTCTAGGCTTTCACCAGACGAAAGATTTTCTTAACCACAGCGTTAACTCTTTAACGACATCAGCACAACACATTGGCGAGTCTTGGCAGCAAAGAGCATCTCAAGCAACTAATCGCACTGTTGATACAGTGACGACAACCCTTGAGCAAGCTAAAGTTTCTGTTGAACAAACATTCCAATCAGCAGAGCAAGTCAAAAATACAACAACGGTGGCTGTTCAAACAGCTATTTCTTCTGCTATGAGTGATTGGTTTGAGCAACATCCTACACTTTTGCGGCTGGTTCAAATTCTTGGTTGGGCGGCTAACCACCCAATCATCAGTTTAGTGGTTCTGCTTTTTGCCCTTGCTGTTACTTGGAGCGTGATCAAAGCAATTGGTCGTATCGTTGAGTCAGCCAGTTTATCAGTTTTGCAAGTTCCTTTGAAATTACTCCAAGCTCTTGCAAAGCTCAGCTTTGTATCATTTACCAAACTTGGTAACTTGGCCTTTAAGCAACTGAGCGATAGGAAAACCACTGATATTATACCAACTGTACTACCTACAATCTCTCCACAAATTCACAAAGATAAGCAACAAAGATTGGTAGAGATTTCTACTCGACTAGAGGAAATTCAACAAGAACAAAATCACCTTTTACAAGAAGCCGCAGAGCTTTTGGCTTCAGAAAAAATTGATACAGAAGCACAAATGCAGCACTATATCAAATAAAGGGTGGCAAATAACAATTCAAAATGGACTGCTTGCTTGCACTCTACAAAATTTCAAATGAAAGATATTTTCAATTTGAAGATTTAAACCCCAAGTAAAACTGAGTAGCGACAGGGTGGGGTGAGGCAGCGCTGCCGGGGCATACCCTCAACACTTTTATACTGAAAATTTATAAATATATTTAAAAACTTGATTTTGGGAGAGCAAAATTAATTAGTTAATGAATAACACATTTTCGACACAAATCGGAAAAAATCGTCAAAAGTTCATAATATTTAAATTTTTGCTATTTTTATAAGCAGGTGAGAGACACATGGACGAGAATTTCGTCCATCTCCATAGTGGCTTTTTGGCAAAGCGGAGCTCTATTGGCAGAGAGTTTGCACATTTTTTCCTGCCAGTATACCTGAGCCGGGAAAAAATTTGTGAAAAAACAATACAGAAGATAGAGTCAAAATTCCGCAATCACACTATGGTAAAAAACTAAGCCGATGAAAATAAATTGAAGAAGAGGTAGATCGCAATGAATCCAGAAAATAAGATATCGCCAGCTTTCGAGCCATTTCTTGCCGAGATGGGGCGGGATGACAAGCGCGATGCGATTGTGATCTACAAAGCGCCACCAGTTGAAGGTTTGCCGCCACGAGGTCGTTTGCGTGAACTAAAAAATAGGTTGGTTGAGGTTCAAAAGCGGGCTGCTAATCAAGCAGCGGCAAAGCTTTTTGATGAGTACCACGAAGCAAGTCAAGACATGGGATATCAAAATGAACCTCTAGAGGTTTCTACTATCGGTTCTGGCGCAATGCCAATGGCGACAGTTGAAGTGACTGCCAAGACGCTAGAAGCCCTGGTGGAACAACCTAATGTGGTTGCTATTCTGCCAAATCAAAAAATTCATCTCATCCAACCCCGGAAAGTCGAGTATTCTGAGTTATTCACCGAGGAAAACAAAGATAACGTCACTTGGGGATTAAAACAGCTTGAAATTCCTAAATTATGGGAGACAACCACCGGCGAGAACATCAATGTGGCGGTACTAGATACAGGGGTGTATGCTGCCCATCCAGCACTCGAAAAACGAGTCAAAGAGTTTGTGGTCATTGATCCACTCGGTCGGCGGATTAGTGCCAAGCCAGCTTTTGACTCTGGACAGCATGGGACTCATGTTTGTGGGACGATAGCAGGAGGTAAAACCCCAAAAGGTCTCTCTATTGGCGTTGCGCCGCAAGCTAATTTGCTAGTTGGTGGTGTTCTGATCGGAGATACGACTTTACGAACCTTGTTGGAAGGTATTTCTTGGGCGATCGAAAAAGGGGCTGATATTATCAACATGTCCCTTGGTTTAAGTTATTACGAACCTTTGTTTGCTGAGGTACTTGACATATTGGTGATGCAGTATGGTATTTTACCTGTAGTCGCGATCGGCAACGAAAACCACGGTAACACTAGCTCACCTGGCAATGCTTATAATGCCTTCAGTGTGGGTGCAATAGAAAAACTGCCATTAGACAAGGTTGATGTCGCATTCTTTAGTAGCGGGGCGAGTCTGGTGTTTCCAGGAGACGCTCCAAACGTTTTGGTAACAAAGCCAGATGTTGTTGCCCCAGGTGCTCAAATCTACTCCTGCATACCGCCGACGAGAACACCTCACGGAACCTACGAATACAACTATATGGATGGTACTTCTATGGCAACTCCCCATGTTGCAGGCGTTGCGGCTTTACTGATGGCAGCTAAGCCAACAGCAACTGTAACAGATATCATGAATGTACTCAAGGAAACGGCAAAACATCCAGGGGGATCAGGTCGTCGTCCTGACAATAGGTGGGGTTGGGGTTTACTCCAACCTTGGGAAGCTTTGAGTGCTCTTAGTTGAGGACTATCAGGGAAGTGCATCATGTATCATAATGGCAAAAACAAGATTAGTTCTGAGTTTGCATGTCGGCTAAATAATCTAGCGCCTCAACAGAAGGTTAGCGTTATTGTATTTTTAAAGCTAGAAAATTTAGATAAGCCGATAAGCTTGCGGCAGTCACGTGCTGAACGCAAAGCAGCGATGGAAGGGATACGCAACTCAGCCAAGCAAGCTCTAGATTACATACGCAAAATTATACAGGACTTTGGAGGCACACAGTTAGCCGAAAGTCCTGATGTTTTAGGGACAATTCCTGTTGAAATTTCTGCGGCTGGTGTCGAAGCTCTTGCTGCGTCTGATGCAGTCAAAGCCGTGGTAGAGGAACAGGATCTTATCCCAGCAAACACTACCAACAGATTCTACATTTAAGGTTGTGAGTGTTATAAAAAGGAATTGCTGTTTTGCTGAGTACTTGTAGCAAGTGGCTTAAGCATTAGTTTTTATTATAAGCCCTAGGACAAGTTTTGAAAGCGAACAGGGGATAATTTGGTAATAATTTCGTCTTTCATTCCAAAGACCCAATTAGCAAAACGTTGTGCCAGAGGAGGCACAATCACAAGGGGATTGCTAAAACCAGAAAAAACGTGAACACTTTCGTGCTCTGGGATGAGGCCAATCAAGGGAAGTGCATCATTAGTGAATGACACCAAACAATGATGCCAAGTTCCCGGTAATTTGTTTAATTTTGGCAAAGTTTTTCCGATGCTTGCTCTTAACTCAGCTTCGCTTTGCTTGGAGTCAACATTGGTGTGAGGATCTGTGATGGCGCGGCTGATTTGACCAAGGCGAATACTACCATCTCGAAATTGAACTGCGCCTGCATCTAAGATAGGTGGTACTAGCTCAAGACCTGATTGGTTCCACAATTCGTCATTTTTAGTGGAATCTGCTTCTAATTGGAATCTTTTTAGATTTGCTGGCATGACTATGGTACGCAGTTGTATATCTACAGGCGGAGTTTCAATCATTTCTGCGTGAGTGAAATACAGCTTGATAGAAATGCCTGATGATTTAAGGAGTTCTCGGCTCAATCCACCAGCACACACTACTGTATTAGCAGTGTTGTATGTTTCTTTTGTTGTTGTCACTGCTTTTGGCAGTATTTTCACAACTTGGGTAATCGCCATTTCACCGCCTGCACGCAAAAAGGCGTTAATGTAAGCTTGGGTGGTTTTTCCAGGATGGATGTGACCGTGTTTGACAGTTAAAGCAGCCGCTATAGCCTCCTGATTCAACAGAGGTTCTAATTCACAGGCTTCCTTCAAACTAAGCAATTTGGGAGGGATCGCAAAACGAGTGTCGGACGCCGCTGCGCTTGCTGGATCTGTATCGGCAGAAATCGTCAACAATAAATCCAGTTCGCGGAACTCAGTATCAGCGTCCAACTCTTGTGAGAGAATGCGGTGACGTGCGATACCTTCGTCGCACAATTGGCGAGTGAGTGGAGTGGTACCAGACCAAAAAGCTAAACCACCATAACTATAACGAGTTGCATTGTGTGGTGTTGCATATTGTTCTAGTAAAAGCACTTTGCAACCTTTATTTACTAGTTCGTAGGCGAGTGCAGCACCCGTAATACCAGCACCAACAACAATCCAGTCGTAGGTTTTCATTAAATATCTTTATTAAGAGCCTTAAAAGATATTCTCTCTGTTTAGTGCTACTCCAACACCAAGCAATTTAATTATGAGATTATCATCCTACCGCAATTATTTTCCAACAGTAATCTTCATAGTCTTTCTATCTGAAGAACGATTTGAAGTCGCATCTTGACGTTTTGCTTGGGTAGGAACGCTCAGTAACTTAGGCTTCGTTGAGCTTAAAGTTAAGGTAGGTGAAGGTTCAGGTGCGGCGACTCTGGCTTGACCTTTTCTGAAAACTATTAAAGTGATATTTGCTTGATTCTTAAAAGAGCGTTTTACAGAACCACGAACAAACGTACTAGCAAATTTTTGACTTCCGGCAAAATTAGAATCTTTCAATTCAGAGGTGATTGTCACATTTTCGTTTTTCTTGCTTGTCAAAAAGTTATCATTCCCGGATGTGTTTAAACTTGCAGATAGAGAAAAGAACACTAAAGGTTTTTTTCCAATACTATCTGGGTTGGATAATAAATTGGCAAGATAGTCTGGAAGAGTTTGTTTCGGTATATCAGAAGTATCATATAAAAAGAAGGAAACTTCTCTAATAACGCTAACATTCTCTATATTTTGTGAAGCATTTATTAAGGTTTCTAAATCTAAGGCAGATGTAAAATTGAAAGAGAAAGTATTTCCTGCGTTTATCAAGAAATTACCAACAATAGTTGCATTAGTTTCTGCGAATCCAAAATAATCTCTATTTTCACCCGAAGCTGAACTAGTTGCAAAAGTCGATACTACTGTATCGTCAGTTTCTACGACTGCATTATTGTAAACAGTCGCTGTACCACCATCCGCATGAGCTGAGGTATCAGCCTGATTATTACTATTGACAGTGGAAAAGCTTTGACTCAAGTTTGTTAAAAAGAAATCTCCATAAGAAAGAGCAGAAGTCGCCGCCTGAGTAGGTGACACGGAGGGTTCAGAAGTAATTGTGTTTGGAGTAGCCATGAAAAAACCTCTTTGCAAATTTTTAGTATAGATCTTGACGTCATTTATATCTACAATTTAACCACTATTATTCCAGAAGAGTCCTTTAATTTTTTTGCTCGCGATCTACCTTTATGAACTATAGCTAGTAATCCCAAAAATAATAGTAAAGCTAAACTCGTTGAAGGTTCAGGTGCTGTCACTCTTGCCTGACTTCTCCTAGTCACAATCAAAGTAAGATTTGCTTGTTTTTCAAAATAGCGTTGGAAAAAGCCCTCATACTCAACTAAAGTGTGTTCTTCATTTCCTTCAACATCAGTTTTTTTATAATTTTCGGTTAAAGTAATATCTGAACTATTCTGATAGTTTAGATAATCATTTCCAAGAGTATTGATATTCCCACCAAGATGAAAGAAAGAAAGCGGAGTTTTCTTGATGCTGTCTGGATTGTCTAATAAATCAATAAGAAGATCAGAAAGAGTTTCTTCTGGTATGTCTGAAGTATCGAACAGATAAAAGGCAATATCCCCTTTTGCTTGAGCATTTTCTACTGGAGATGCATCTATTTGTGTCCCTAGATTTAGAAAAGAGGAGAAATTGAAAGAAAGGGTTTTACCAGCATCTATATCAAAATTAGCAACAATTTCCGAATCGCTTTGTACAAGTCCTGTGTAGTTTATACCTTCACCACTCACTGTACTAGCAACATCAGTAAATGCTCTTAGTGGAGAATTTGACGTTTCTACGGTTAGATAATTTTCCAAGCTTACAAAACTGTTCTTACCCATAGCAAGACCTTCAGTCTCACCATGATTGCGGCTGTTAAATTCTGTGGAAAGAATTCCATTGAAATCTGTCAAACTTAATTCTCCATCAGAAAAAGCAAAAGTAGCAGCTTGACAGGGTGAGGTGAAAAGCACAGAAGTCGCTACCAAGGGGGTAAACAGTAGCCTAAACCGCTTGGCAAATCTCAGATATTGCTTCATAAAATCCTCTTAATATTTAGTTTGCTTCTCTGTGTTGCGAGACTCTTGATAAGAGATACAAAAGGAGCGATCGCGATTCCGTAATTCTCAGGCTACTTTTACGAAAGCTACATAAAATCTATCTATGTATCAAAAAATGATACATAGATATTCACCCGATCCCTGTGCATGAAGCTTAAGTTATATCTTATACTCTGACTAGAGTAACTTTACTCATTTTTTTGTCAAAGATTTATCAACGCTTAATAAAAATTAACAATTTAACTCAAAAAAATACCGCAAATATACAGTAAAGTTTTGTCATAAGCAGGTGTTGTCATCTTTTGTATTTTGTAAGACAAAACATGAGACTGTGATAAATAAAGCAATACTTGGTGAAATGATTACTATAGAAATTACGAATAACAGCTTATTTGCATTATTGCTCTAAATAGATTTATCATAATTAAGCACTTGCGGTAATTACTCATAAAGTAATTAGCAAGTTCACTAAAAAAGACTCTTTTCATAAGGATTCATGAAAGCGAGGCAAGTAACATAGTGTTGCAAAGTTTGCCTTGATTTTATTTAATCTTTATTTTTCCATATCGCAGTCTAAATTTCTCTATTTAAGTGTGTGGGGGTTGCCATGAGAAGATTTTTACTAGCTTCTGTTAGCGGAGCCAGCTTTCTATGTTTAATTGCTAGACCATTATCTGCACAAGTAATACCGAATCCAGATATTGCTAATAACACATATATAATCAATGATGCAGCGGAACAATTACCAGATAATAACAGTACTTTCATTGAAGTTAAAAGTAAGATTCATTCTATAAAAAAACGTAGTCAGATTCAGGAAAAATTCATTGTATCTGCGGATAGCAAACAACAAAACTCATTTGCTTTGAATCAGAAGCAGGAAAGCAACGATTTAGGGCTAACTGCAAAATTTCCAAATCGAGTCCCCGCATCAAATGTGATAGCACAAGTGACATCCGTATCGCAATTATCTGATGTACAGCCTACGGACTGGGCGTTTCAAGCACTGCAATCCCTGGTTGAGCGTTACGGTTGTATTGCTGGGTATCCGAATGGTACTTATCGAGGCAATCGCGCGATGACTCGCTATGAATTTGCTGCTGGCTTAAATGCCTGTCTCAATCGAGTCAACGAACTTGTTGCCACAGCGACTGCTGATTTGGTAAAAAGAGAGGATTTAGCCACCTTGCAGAGACTGCAACAAGAATTCACAGCAGAACTTGCGACACTGCGAGGTCGGGTAGATGTTGTAGAAGCTCGCACAGCAGAGTTGCAGGCAAATCAGTTTTCCACAACAACTAAACTAAGTGGTGAAGCTATTATTGCAGCTATTGGTACTACAGGAGGCGCTCCTGGTAGGAATGATCCAAATATTATCCTGACAAATAGAGTGCGGTTGAATCTCAACACCAGTTTTACAGGCAAAGACTTACTGATTACTGGTTTGCAAGCTCATAACTTTTTAGGTGGTTTGGATGGTCGCGGTAGCCTTCAAGAATCTTTGGGATTAGCTCCGTCAGGATTTAGTGCCAGTAGCGCTCGTGTCAGTTTTGAACCGCAATTTCCTGGCGTCGATCCTAAAACTTTGTCGAGCACTGGTAGCAATGACGTTGAGCTTTACAAGCTGGTTTATATCTTTCCCATTGCTAAAAAATTAACTTTGTTTGCTGGAACTGCAGTGGAATCATCGGATGCCTTTGGTAGCATCATACCTTTTTATGGTGAAGGACAAGAAGCGATTTCTCGCTTTGCAGGTTTGAACCCCGTGGTGCGTGTCTCCGGTGGTACTTCGGGTACTGGTTTGGCATCGGCTGCAGGATTTATCTTTGACATATCAAAGCAGTTTGATGTAAGAGCTTTTTATGCGAGCGCAAATGCCAATATTCCTACTTCTGCTGCGGATGTTCCGGGTCTGCCGGGAGTTTCTAACACACCTTTGGGAGCAGGTGTGTTTGGAGGTAGTAGTATCGTGGCGACACAATTAACCTTTAGACCAAGTAGTTCCCTGGATATTGCTTTCAACTATGCCCACAGTTATCACGAAATCAACATCCTGGGTACAGGATTAAGCAGTAGTGATTTCGGTGCTTTGGCTGGTGTTTCATTGGGAACACCAGTTGAACTAAACTCTTTTGGCGGTACAGTAACTTGGCGTTTATCTCCAAAAGTTGCTTTATCTGGCTACGGTGCAGCAATGTTTGTTGATGATTCTTCGGGTCGTGTTGATGCTTCTACCACCTTCACAAGTTGGATGGCGGGATTGCACTTCAATGATTTATTCAAACCAGGAAACAATGCGGGGATTCTTTTTGGACAGCCACTTTATCGGACTTCTGCAGATGGTGATGCTAGACTGACTCCTGCTGGTGAGCGGCGGGCGGTTCCTTATCATTTAGAAGCTTACTATCGTTTTAAAGTCAGTGATAATATCAGCATTACTCCAGGAGCATTTGTCCTGTTTAATCCCGAAGGCAACAGTAGAAATGACACAACAACTGTAGGCGTACTCCGCACCACTTTCACCTTTTAACGCATTTGGACGGAATTCCCCATACAGGAGTGCGGTGGGCGAGGTTGCGCCCTCAATCAAGGGGACTCAATGTCCCTTTGATTGACAGTCTACAATGAGTGTACCTAACGTGGCAACGACGGATGAAACGGGAAGCCCTGAACACGAATAAGACCGTCCTTATGCTAGTTGGAAACGGGGGAAGCCCCATCTTCAACCGTTCGCGCAGCCTGCCGTCAGGCATAGGTAAGATGGGGTACTTCACAGGAATTCAGAACGCACAACTCATAATTAGAATTTCTTCTGAGTTGTGCGCTCTGTATGCCTTTAGCTTCTTCGCCGTAAGGGTTAGTAACTGTAACTAAAATGGAAGCTTGAATATAGCTCGTAAAGTAATCCCAAACTTTATGGATGGGATAGTGGGATTGCCGTTTATCCCTGTAGTTTTAGCACTTTGGACTAAGACTACAAACGTAAATGTCTATTTTTGACTACTTGTGAGTAGCTTTGTACAGATTTTTATGAGCGGTACGCAAATAATTTATCTGTACTTATAGCAGGGAACACTTCCATCCTGAGTCCTGTGTCCTCCGGACACGCTCCGCGAACGGACTGCGCTTGCGCTTACGATAAAGCTCAGGGCAACGCAAGCTCCCTGAGTCCTGTGTCCTCCGGACACGCTTCGCGAACGGACTGCGCTTGCGCTTACGACAAGCTCAGGGCGGCGCAGTGCATTGCGCTTAACGCTTAACGCTTAACTGATTAAAGGTTGAAGAAACCCAATAATGCTTAATCTACGACCACGACGCGTTGTTTGTTCTAGGCGCTTTTGCTCTCCTCGTTGGTAATAGGTATAACCAGGTTCGCTCCATGCACAAAACCCTGATTCATCCAAATACTTTACGTCTATTTCTCCAGTTGCAGCATATCTAAGTCTGCTTGCTTTATTTCTCTGATTTTTGGGTCTTGTTTCCCTTTATGACAATTTCAAACCTCTTTTCCAAATGATCCCCTTTTTTTAAGCACCCGTCTTAATCTGTCGGGACTCAATTTAATAGAGCGTTAAGCGTAGCTCTGCCGTAGGCAATCGCTTTCTAACTTTTGGGCTAACTGAAGACTGTTATATGTACGTGGTTCCCTTTTTAGGCATTCTTCCAAAAAAACTATGTCCTCTTCCTTGTACTTCGATTTCCCACCTCTACCTGGCAATTCCCAAAGTCCTTGTATACCAAGCTTTTTCCATTTGTGTAAAACGTCTCTAACTGTTTGTGTATCCCAGTTAAAGTGAGCAGCAATCTTTTCTACATAAGCGCCGTGTGCATTTAACCTGATTACGTCTGCTCGTTCTTTGACTTTGTGTGGTACATCCGCAGTTCTCAGATTTAACAGGGTTTTATCTTCCTCACGAGTTAGAAATACCCTTAAACGAGCGCCCATATCTCAATCACCTCGGTAGATGCATTCTCCGTATTTACTTATCTTTACATAGTTTGGTTTTTTCACGCCTACTTACTTATCTGTGGTTTGACTTTCATAAATTTGACTTTTGCAAGAAGTTTCTTCAACAACCGCTCAAGAGCTACTTGAATGTTCAACGTTTTGCTAACGCCCCTCACAGTGGCAAAATTCGTGTAGAATTGGCACCAGCATTAGAAACACTCTACAAGCTAGCAGCAGCAGAGCAGTCATTTGACTTGGTGTCCATTGATGCTAAAAAAACTGAATATGTGCAGTACTTTAAAATACTGATAGACGACAATTTGTTGTCTGCCAACAGATTGATCTGTGTGGACAACACGTTGCTTCAGGGCAAGTTTACTTGCGACCACAGGAGCAAGTCAAAAATGGGGAGGCGATGATCGCATTTCCCTTCAACTGCATCGTCGTCTAAACAAGGGAAGGAGCGCATCTGTTTGTCCGCTTAACCTCTGACTCGCCACCAGCTACTGGTTCCACTATCATGTCACAATTACAACTATGAGAGAGCAGATTTTTGCAATCTTCCGAAACTTGGGCACTCTTGCATTACTGGCGATCGCATTTCCCTTTAACTGCACCGTCGTACTCGCATCGCTGCTGTGGAATTTTTTCAGCCGACGGTTCAGCAAACAAGTGGTTTTGAACGAGAATCCGAGAAATATCTTGATCGGTGGTGGTAGAATGACCAAAACCCTTCAACTGGCGCGATCATTTCACGCTGCTGGGCATCGAGTTATTTTATTTGATCTCGACCAATACTGGTTCAGTGGTTATCGATTTTCCAACTCTGTGGCTGGCTTTTACACAGTTCCTGACTCGCAAGAAGACTTAGAAGCTTATACTCAAGCCGTGCGTGCGATCGCCAAAAAAGAAAACATAGACTTTTTTGTCCCGGTAGGCATTTTTGCTGCCAGCTACTTTGACTCCGAGCGTAAGCCAGTGTTATCAGGCTATTGCGAGAATTTCCACTTCGATGCTGATACAATGAGTATGCTGGATAACAAGTTTACGTTTGCCCAAAAAGCACGCTCACTCTCGCTATCTGTCCCGAAAACCTTCTTAATTACAGATCCCGAACAAGTTCTTAAATTCGACTTTTCTAACGAAAAGCGCAAATACATTCTCAAAAGTATTGTCTATGACTCTGTTTTACGCTTAGATCTAACTAAGCTACCAATGGATTCTCCCGAAAAAATGGCGCTTCATGTTAAAAGTAAGCCAATTAGTGAAGAGAACCCTTGGACATTGCAAGAGTTTATTCCCGGAACAGAATACTGTACTCACGATACCGTGAGAAACGGTGAATTAACAGTACACTGCTGCTGTGAATCATCTGCTTTTCAAGTCAATTACGAAAACGTTGAACACCCACAAATTCAAGAGTGGGTGAGTCATTTTGTCAAAGAATTACAACTGACTGGACAACTTTGTTTTGACTTCATTCAGGCGGAAGATGGGACGATTTATGCGATCGAGTGCAACGCTCGCGCTCACTCTGCGATTACAATGTATTACAACCATCCAGGTTTTGCGGATGCCTATCTTAGTAAAGTGCCTCCAGCTGAACCTCTCCAACCCCTGAGTGATAGTAAACCTACTTATTGGCTTTATCACGAACTTTGGAGACTTAATGAAATTAGATCGTTAAAGCAGTTGCAAATGTGGTTTAAAAATATTTGGCGAGGAAAGGATGCAATCTTTGAAGTTAACGACCCACTACCGTTCTTAATGGTACATCACTGGCACATTCCTTTACTATTACTTGATAGTTTGCGCTCCCTAAGAACTTGGGTGAGGATTGATTTCAACATCGGGAAACTCATACAGTTTGGAGAAGACGTAAGATATAAAACCTCTACCTCTGCAACCCCTAAGTGATAGTAAGCCTGTCTTGAAAATAAGGAGGGAAGGAGTGAACGCAGTTCATCACGATTGACTTGAAAATAGAACTTAGAGCTATCTCCTCCGGAGACGCTACGCGAACGACAAGGCTCAGCTACCAAACTCAGAACTCAGAAGAAAAGAGAAATTTTCATGTGTCCTGGTGAGGCAGTGCGTTGGGCGGGTTTCCCGACTTGAAGCAACTGCCGAACCCGGAGGGTGTACGCCCCTCATGATAGCTACTTATTGGCTTGATCACAAATGAATAAGATACTGGCATTGAATCAAACAATCACTCTCTGTCTACTTACCGTAGTTTGTGGTTCCATTACCTGAAAATGGCTATAACTGGTGTAGCTATAAATCGCTGATGTTCGGTTGATGGCAAAAATTTTACCCAAATCCAAAATAGGGTGGGGAGGCAAGGATAGGCTTTCCCACCTTACCATTGACCTGTTGCAAGTGACACAACCCCCGTTTTTCTGTCTTTTGTATTTCTCTACTCGAGCACTTCCAGGTTTCGTACCGCGCCTTGATCCGCGCTCGTCGCCAGCAGTGCATAAGCCTTGAGCGCGGGAGTCACCCGACGCTGCCGGGGTAGCTCCGGCTTCCAGGCATCTTTGCCCTTCGCTTCCATGGCAACACGACGGTTGGCTAATTCCTCCGCCGATAGATCCACATTGATGGTACGATTGGGGATGTCGATCACGATGCGATCGCCGCCCTTGACCAGAGCAATATTGCCGCCCGCCGCCGCCTCCGGAGAAACATGACCAATCGAGAGACCCGAAGTACCGCCTGAGAAGCGACCGTCGGTCAATAAGGCACAAGCCTTACCCAGACCCTTGGATTTAAGGTAACTGGTCGGATAGAGCATTTCCTGCATGCCAGGTCCACCACGCGGACCTTCATAGCGAATGATCACCACATCACCCGATTTCACTTCATCGCTGAGAATTCCTTTAACAGCGGCATCCTGACTTTCATAAATGCGCGCCCGACCTTCAAACACATGAATGCTTTCGTCTACGCCTGCCGTCTTAACAATACAACCGCGCTCAGCCAGGTTGCCGTATAGCACAGCAAGTCCGCCCTGAGTGCTGAAGGCGTTTTGGACGCTGCGGATACAGCCGTTTTCCCGATCCAGGTCGAGTGAGGGCCAACGGGTCGATTGACTGAACGCTTGCTGAGTTGGAATACCCGCAGGGCCTGCCTTGAAGAAGGTGTGGACGGCTTCGTCATCAGTACGCATGACATCCCAGTGATCGAGCGCTTCCAAGAGCGTCTTACTGTGAACCGTCGGCACCTCTGTGTGGAGTAGTCCGGCACGATCAAGTTCGCCGAGAATGCTGGGGATGCCGCCAGCACGGTGAACATCCTCGATATGATACTTGGGTGTATTAGGTGCCACCTTACAAAATTGTGGAACCTTACGCGACAGGCGGTCGATGTCGGTCAAGGTGAAATCAACACCAGCTTCATGGGCGGCGGCTAGTAAGTGCAGAATGGTGTTGGTTGAACCGCCCATGGCGATGTCCAGCATCATGGCATTTTCAAACGCTTTGAAACTGGCCACGGAGCGTGGCAGTATCGATTCATCGTCCTGCTCGTAGTAGCGACGGGTAATACTGACAATGGTTCGCGCGGCGTTGAGGAACAGATCCTTACGGTCGAAATGGGTTGCAAGCACAGTGCCGTTACCTGGCAAGGCAAGGCCAATCGCTTCGGTGAGACAGTTCATGGAGTTGGCGGTGAACATGCCAGAGCAGGAGCCACAGGTTGGGCAGGCGGAACGCTCATATTCCTCGGCAACCTCGTCGCTGATACTGTCGTCCGCAGCAACCACCATGGCGTCCACCAAGTCCAGTTTGTGCTCCGACAGCTTTGTCTTACCGGCTTCCATGGGACCGCCGGAGACGAATACTGCGGGAATGTTGAGACGTAGGGCTGCCATCAACATACCAGGGGTGATCTTGTCACAGTTGGAAATGCAGACCAGGGCATCGGCACAATGGGCGTTGACCATGTACTCGACCGAATCGGCAATGATCTCACGCGAGGGCAGACTGTAGAGCATCCCGTCATGCCCCATGGCGATGCCGTCGTCCACTGCGATGGTGTTGAATTCCTTGGCTACACCACCAGCAGCTTCAATCTCACGGCACACCAATTGGCCTAGATCCTTGAGGTGAACGTGACCGGGTACGAATTGGGTAAAAGAGTTGGCGACCGCAATGATTGGCTTCTCGAAATCCGCAGTGTGCATTCCGGTGGCGCGCCAGAGCGCACGGGCACCCGCCATATTGCGTCCCTGGGTGGAGGTTTTGGATCGATAGGTCGGCAT
The DNA here is from genome assembly GCF_963888615.1 of Brasilonema octagenarum UFV-OR1. NCBI lineage: Bacteria > Bacillati > Cyanobacteriota > Cyanophyceae > Nostocales > Scytonemataceae > Brasilonema > Brasilonema octagenarum. The sequence goes on from NZ_CAWPKW010000272.1 coordinate 31,877, forward strand.
GGCACATCCTATTCGTCTAAGGGTTTTTAATAGTTTAGACTTTTCAATCGCATCGTCAAAGATGATTCTCGATTTGAGCAAGTGTTATTACCAATTCGAGATGGCTTGACGATCATATATGCGAGTTTAGGAAAGCTAAGAAGCAAGGGCAGAACTGCATCTGCTTGTCCCGCTTGATTTTTCCAAGTGACCAACCACTGATTCCACTATCATGTCACAATTATAAGTATGAAGGAGCAGATTTTTGTAGTTTTCCAAAACTTAGGCACTCTTATATTACTGGCGATCGCATTTCCCTTAAACTGCATCGTCGTTTTGACTTCGCTATTGTGGAACTTTCTCAAGCAACCATTTGGCAAGTCAATTGTTGTCAACCCCAATTCCAAAAATATCTTGATCGCTGGCGCGAGAATGACGAAAACTCTTCAGCTAGCGCGTTCATTTCATGCTGCTGGGCATCGGGTGATTATAATTGACATCGAAAAATTCTGGCCAAGTGGTAATAAATATTCTAACTCTGTTGCAGGCTTTTATACCGTTCCCGATCCAAGCAAAGACTTAGAAGGCTACGTTGAAACCCTACACGCGATCGCCAAAAAAGAAAAGATCGACTTTTTTATCCCTGTAGCCATTTTTTCTGTCATCCACTACGATCACGGCAAGCGACCATTACCAGACGATGTAGAGTTTTTCCACTTCGATGCTGATGTCACGAAGATCCTGGATGACAAATTTGCCTTTGCCGAAACAGCGCGATCGTTCGGTTTATCAGTCCCCAAATCCTTCAAAATTACCGATCCCGAACAAGTCATCAACTTTGACTTTTCTCAGGAGAAGCGCAAATACATTATTAAAAGCATCCCCTACGATCAAATACGTCGCTTGAATCTCACCAAGCTACCTTGCGATGCACCAGCAGAAACAGCAGCATTTGTCAAGAGTCTGCCAATAAGTGAGGAAAACCCGTGGATTATGCAGGAATTCATCCCTGGAAAGGAATACTGCACTCACACTACCGCGCGAGATGGAGAGTCAAGAATGTACTGCTGCTGTGAGTCGTCCGCCTTTCAAGTCAACTACGAAAACGTTGATCAGCAAGAAATTATGCAATGGGCGAGTCACTTTACCAAAGAACTGGGAAAAACCGGGCAACTTTCCTTTGACTTCATCGAGGCAGAAGACGGAACTGTTTACGCGATTGAGTGTAACCCCCGTACTCACTCCGCCATTACTATGTTTTACAATCATCCAGGGGTAGCGGATGCCTATCTTGGTAAAGAACCTCTGGCTGAATCTTTGCAGCCTCTTGCTGATAGTAAGCCAACCTACTGGCTGTACCACGAAGTTTGGCGGCTGAATGAGATTAGATCGTTTAAGCAACTGCAAACTTGGGTAAGAAACATTTTGCGGGGGAAAGAAGCAATTTTTGAGGTAAGTGATCCCTTACCCTTTCTGCTCGTACATCACTGGCAGATTCCCTTACTGATTCTCGACAATTTACGAAGACTCAAAGGTTGGGTAAGAATAGATTTTAATATGGGCGAGCTGATAGAGTGAGAACGAAGAAATCCGGTATTCATTGGTTTTCCTCACCCAAGATCAAGGTAGACATTTTGTAGGTGGTAGGTTTATTCAAGAACCGTTTAATAAGTTGCCTGTAAACGGCTTAAAAGATATTCTCCTGCAAGAATAGGAGGATAAATAGGTGATTTGTCCCTTTGACAGCTTTCTAGACAAACAATTTCTGTATAGTCATTGGGATGACAGAAAAATGCCACAGAATATCTTGACTGGTTGAGTGTATCATCATTTTGAATCATCACTCGATGCTTAGTTGAGCAAAACACGTGATTTGTCCAGCGTTCCATTAAATCGCCAGTGTTGACGACGATGGTATCAGGAGTTGGTGCAGCTGCAATCCACTTTCCTGATGCTGTTCGTACTTCTAATCCCCCAACTTCATCTTGAAATAACAAGGTAATGCTGCCATAGTCGGAGTGTTCACCAGCGCGAACTTGTCGTAGTTTGGGTGGCTGGGATAAAGATGGATAGTGCAGCAGCCGCAAAGTATGATTTTGCTGGTTATGGTTTGTGGCAAAAAAATCTTCTGGTAATTTTAAAGCCAAAGCGATCGCTTGCAACACATTGTTAGCAAGTTCTGTACAAGCTTGGTAAAAGTTGATAATATGAGGGTTTTTTGCAGGAGAAGATAATTTATCTGTGAGAGCTATATCTGTTAACTTTTGTTTACCAATATTAAACGCTTCTTTCAAGTCTCCTGGGTTATTGGGGTTAAGACGTTCTCTTTCAAGACCAACATAACCTTGATTGCTAAATTCATCCGTCCAAGCTAACTGTTGCTTTACTGTTAAAGGTAAATCGAAGAAGTCTTTGCTTTGTTTAAGTACTTGGTGAATTAAGTCATTTGATATGTTTGTATTTTTTAAGTACATGAATCCTATTTGATGGCAAGCTTGATAGATTTGTTGAACGACAGTTTGCCTGTCTGTTGCATCACTACTAGTGAAGAGATGAAAATCAATGATTGGAATCATAACCATAATATTTTGTGATTTTTTGTTAGTTATTTGATAATGACTAATAAGTATCTTGAATTTGAAATTTTGAATTGATTGGCGGAGGAATTAAATTCGCTGAAGATTCTACAAGTAGAGGCAGAAGAACTAATAGAGAAATTTAGTTATAAAGACGAAGAGTTACCAACTACAGAAACAATTCGGCTTAAATTGAATGATGCGCGGTTATCGCCTCACACGGGTTGCGGGTGTAGGGAAAATGCTCACATTCCTCACTAGATCTACTACAAGGGGTATGGCAAGAGTTGCTGCGGTAGGAGTGCCAAGTTGCGCTCATACCTTGCTATGATTGGCTTTTAATTTTTACTGCCTTTGAACAACAAAAATTTACGGAGTGGAGTATGGATACTCGCATACCAGAATGTATTCGTCCAATATTAGCTGATTATTTGTTGTCATTACGAACCGAACTACCTGATCTTATAGATGCTTGCTATATTCATGGATCTATTGCACTTGGTGCGTTCAACCCACACTTGAGTGACATTGACTTCATTACTATCCTCACACGACGAGCTACAGCACAAGAGGTAGAGAATCTAAAAGCCGTCCATCAAGAGCTAGAACTGATCTATCCACAGTGGAAACTAGAAGGAAGTTATTTGCAATGGGAAGACCTTGGGCGCTCGCAACAAGAAATTGCTCCCTATCCCTACTACCATGATCGCGTCCTGCGTTCTGCTGGTTATCATGATGTGAACCTGGTCACCTGGTGGGTGTTAAAACATCGAGGCATTTCCATCATTGGACTTCCATCACAAATGCTTGCATTTGCAGTAGATTGGAATCTGTTGCAAATAAAGATGAAGGAAAATTTGAACAGCTATTGGGTGAGTTGGACACGATCACCAAGTAAAGTAGCATATTTACTAACGGATAGTGGTATTCAGTGGGCTGTGCTTGGCGTTGTGCGACTCTTTTACACTTTAAGAGAGCATGATATCACCTCAAAAACGGAGGCTGGCCGATATGCATTGGTGCATCTTCCAGCAAAGTGGCATCAGCTTATCCAAGAAGCAATCAATCTCCGCGAAATTCGGCACGGCTCCTCCTATCGCAGCAAAGTGAGTCGGGCTGTTGAGGCAGTACGCTTCTTACGCTATGTAATTAATGTATGTAACGAACAGGCATCTTAAAAAGAAAACGGCTAGTGGGCGTTATTGGTTGGGTTTTAAGAGATAGAAGTTCCCAGTTTTATTAGTGTCGGAACAATTTCAAAAATTTGGTGCTGAATTTTAGAACTTTCAAGCACTAAAACTCAATTATAAAGGGAAAAGTTCCGGCTCCAAAACTCTTTACAGAACTTCCGAATTAAACATGGCACCGCGTGTCAGCAACTCTTGCATTGGGCGTACAACCGGGGATTAAGAATAGCTATAGTTCTCAAGCCTAATTAAGAAACCCAGTTTCTTGAAGAAACCGGGTTTATAATTACTTCAATTTCACAAAATCACACATTAAAGCGGAACAACATCACATCGCCTTCTTGCACGACGTAATCTTTTCCTTCACTGCGAACTTGCCCTTTTTCTTTGGCACTATTCATTGAACCTGCTGTGGATAAATCCTTATAAGCAACAGTCTCTGCCCGAATGAATCCTCGTTCAAAGTCGCTGTGAATCACACCGGCTGCTTGTGGTGCTGACATTCCTGCTGTGATCGTCCAAGCACGGGTTTCTTTTTCTCCTGTTGTGAAGTAAGTACGCAAACCTAACAAAGTATAAGTAGCGCGAATTAAAGATTTTAAACCACCTTCTTCTACACCCAAAGATGCCAAGAATTCAGACCGTTCTTCTTCTGGCAATTCAACTAATTCCGATTCAACTTGGGCAGAAACGACGACAACTTGTGCATTTTCAGCTGATGCAATTTCTCGCACTTTTTCTACGTATTCATTACCCGTTGCCAATTCATCTTCAGACACATTGGCACCATAAATGATCGGTTTATTGGTGAGCAGTTCTAGTGGTTTAATAATCTCGGCTTCTTCTTCGGTCAAACTAACTTGCCGTACTGATTTCCCTTCATTTAATGCAGCAGCTAATTTTTCCAGCAAAGCTAATTCAATCTGTCCTTCTTTGCTAGTACGAGCTTGTTTACGGGTGCGTTCAATCCGTCGTTCAATTTGTGCCAAATCGGCTAAACCAAGCTCTAAATTGATGATTTCAATATCTCGTGCTGGCTCAACTGAACCAGCAACGTGAATGATATCATCATTCTCGAAACATCGCACGACATGAATAATTGCATCAACTTCCCGGATGTGGGAGAGAAATTGGTTACCCAGTCCCTCCCCCTGGCTAGCACCTTTGACCAAACCGGCAATATCTACAAACTCAACACGCGCCGGAACAATTTGTTTTGAGGAGGAAATCTTCGATAAAACATTTAACCGCTCATCCGGCACAGAGACAATGCCGACGTTCGGTTCTATAGTACAAAAAGGGAAGTTGGCTGCTTCTGCCTTGGCATTGGCAACCACGGCATTAAACAAAGTCGATTTTCCAACGTTGGGGAGTCCGACAATTCCGGCTCGTAGCATCTTAGATTTGAAATTTTGGATTTGGTACCAAACGCTATCTTAAAACAAAACTACTCGCAAGGAGTTTCAAATAGGTGCCGGTACAGGTTGGGGAATAGGTGCTGGAACTGGTTGGGGAATCGGAGCAGGAACTGGTTCTGGTACCGGTCCTGGTATGGGTTGTGGAATTCTTGGTTCCGGTGATGGTTCGGGATTTGGTAATGGAGGAGGAAGCTGTGGTTCAGGTAATTGTCCAGGATTGGGATAAATCATAGTATCTTTACTGAAATCATTCGACCTTACCAACCTAGATAACAACAGATGCTGCTGACATCTTCCAATATGACTATTTGCAACGGATGAAATAACTGATGTAACGGATAGATTATCTGTGAGACTTACAAAGTAACTCATCCACTACATCCGCGACAAAATCCGTTGCCAAAATGCTCAATCAAAACCAAATACCCTTATTAGACACCTTAAAAGCCAGTGCAGAACGTCCTCACGCTCCTTTTTACACCCCAGGGCACAAACGAGGACAAGGAATTTCCAAATCCTTAACTGATGTTTTTGGCAAAGCAGTGTTTCGTGCTGACTTGCCAGAATTAGCAGAATTAGACAACCTTTTTGCACCAAGTGGCGTTATTCAGCAGGCGCAGCAGCTAGCGGCTGAAGCTTTTGGCGCTTCACAGACTTGGTTTCTTGTCAATGGTTCTACCTGTGGAATTGAAGCGGCAATTCTTGCAACTTGCGGTACAGGAGATAAAATTATTCTGCCTCGGAATGTTCATTCTTCTGCGATCGCAGGTTTAATTCTCTGCGGCGCTATCCCAATTTTTATCAATCCAGAATATGACTCAGTTTTAGATATTGCTCACAGTATCACTCCCAGCGCTGTACAAGCTGCTTTAGAACAGCATCCTGATGCGAAAGCACTATTTATGGTTTACCCTACATACTACGGTGTTTGTGGAGATGTGAGGGCAATAGCCTCCCTCGCCCACCAACATAACATCCCCTTAATTGTGGATGAAGCACATGGTGCACACTTTGCCTTTCATCCCCAACTACCCACTCCAACTTTAGCCGCAGGTGCTGACATCAGCGTACAATCTATTCACAAAGTACTAGGTGCATTGACTCAAGCATCAATGCTGCATGTTCAAGGTAACAAGATAGATATTGACCGTGTGAGTAAAGCATTGCAACTGGTACAATCAACTAGTCCTAGTTATTTACTTTTAGCTTCTCTGGATGCAGCACGTCAGCAGATGGCGCTTGATGGTAAAGAGTTGATGTCTCGCACATTAGAACTAGCCCAACAAGCGAGAACTCGTATTAGTCAAATCCCTGGTTTATCCGTTTTGGAAATCCCTCTTCATGAGACATCACCTGGTTTTGTTGCTTTAGATAAAACCCGATTAACCGTCACTGTTTCTAGCTTAGGTTTGACTGGCTTTGAAGCTGAGGAAATTCTGAATGACAAGCTGGGCGTTACGGCTGAATTTTCATCACTACAACATCTGACTTTCATCATCAGTTTCGGTAACACCCAAAAGGATATTGAACAACTTGTCCAAGCTTTTCTTACCCTTAGTAAAGAGTATCGAAAAACTCCATCTCCTGCCTACTCCCTATTAATGAGGGAAGGAAAGGATTTGTTTAGCATCACAGGAAATTCCATACATCTTTCGCCCCGTGAAGCTTTTTTTTCTCCTACAGAAACCTTGCCATTTCAAGAAACCTCAGAACGCATTTGTGCGGAAATCATTTGTCCATATCCACCAGGAATTCCCATCTTGATGCCTGGAGAAGTTATTTCTCCATGTGCTTTAGAGTATTTACAACACATTCAAGAGTTGGGTGGATTTATTAGTGGTTGTGCTGATACAAGCTTAAGAACGTTAAAGGTTGTGAAAGTATGAAGAATTAGCTTTTCTTTACTAGAGCGATCTGCGCTACTCCAGTTAGGTAAAGAAAAGCGTGTGAAATGAGGAATCAAAAATAAACAGTTCCTCGCGGCGATGGATAACAACTATTTACTAAATGTTTTAGCGTTAGCTTCAAACAGTAGATCAAAACTTGAGTTAAGTATTTGACATTAAATGTTTCTTTATTCTCAGGGGAAATATGCTTTTATTTCCCCCTTAATTGAATATTTTTAGTATTATTGAATAGCCATTCAGATGAATATAAGCTTATTCACAGTTTGAGAAAAAAATTGAGTTGTTTTCTTTATCATTTCCTCAAATTTTACAATTATTTATGTCATTTTTAAATCTTTCTTAGTTTTTATTAGTAAATAAGATGCGTTTACCCTGGCTTCACAACGGCAGTGTCTCAATTTGAATTTTCGCTCATGGCTTCTGCCGGATGCTCCACTTCGCCAACCAAACGAATGACACGCGCCGGATTTCCTCCGATAAGGGCATTGGGGGGAACGTCCTTGGTGACTACCGAACCTGCAGCTACAACCGAGTTTTTGCCTATCGTCACCCCGCCGATAATTATTGCGCCTGTTGCGATCCAAACATTTCTCTCAATTACGATGGGCTTGCCGATTGTGACTTTGCGGCGCTGCGAAGGTTCAAGGGGATGACCTGTCGTGATGATGCTCACGTTCGGCCCGATCATTACATCGTCAGCAATGTCGAGGCCGCCAACGTCATAAAAAGTGCAGTTCTGATTTACGGAGACGTTACGCCCGACACGGATTTCGTCCCCGCCGAGAGTATAGAATGGCGGGAGCAGTAAAAAGTTCTCGTCTACTTTTTTGCCGATAAGTTCGCTGAACAAGGCTCGGATTTCGTCTACATCGTTGAACGTCAAACGGTTAAGCTTGGCGGTTATCGCCATCGCTCGTTTGACGTTCGCCAACATCGCCGCTGATTCTGGCGTTCCCCAGGAAATTATCTTGGTGCCATCGTCATTTACCATTCGTTATTTTCTTCCTCGACCTATAGTTGAGCGTGCGACTCAGCGCATGACAGCGGCACTGAGCTTCGCCAAGTATAGCAACAAAGCGGAAGGGTCGGAATCAACCGAATTTTGAAATTCAAACTGAGACACTACTATAGCAATCCTAAATGAGTTGTGAAAAAAATGAACCATACATAAATAGCTTCAGTAGACCGAAAAGTTTTCCAGAAGCTTTAAGCGTCCTTCATTCATTTTCCGGTAAAAATGCAAGGAGTCGAAATTAGCTTCTAATCTACCTTTCAAGCACCTCTGTTCTGGATGGACGCGCATAGCCATCGCGACCATAAGCGATCGCCAGCCTCCAAAACGACGGCTGAAATCCTTATTCTTTCGTCAACTTTCAAAAGTTTTCGGTCTACTGAAAGTTGGTAAAACTAGCTATTCTTACATTACTTCTGTCCTTGACCCACAAATTTTACCTCCTTATGTTGTGGCAGATTTATACCGCCGAAGATGGAGAGTTGAAGAAGCTTTCTACACAGTAAAACGCTTGCTGGGGCTATCTTATTTATGGACTGGTTCTATTAATGGTATCAAGCTACAAGTCTGGGGTACTTGGTTATGTTATGCTGTTTTGGTTGACTTGGGAGATGGGGTTGCTGACGAATTATCTCTACCGTTTGACCGCATTTCTTTGGAGATGATTTTTCGTGGTTTGTACCATTTTAGTGTCGCAAATGACAAAGGCAAAGTGGATGACCCGATTAAATACTTCGCTGCCCCAGAGAATCAAGACTTAGGTGTGGTTAAATATCTGCGAAAGCCAGTTTCCAAGCTAGATTTATCGCCTTTTCCTGCACCCTCGCAGACATTTGTGCAATTATCTTAACCTGCTACATAAAAGCTAGACAAGTCTAGACATTCTATTTCTTTCTTCATGGGGAGCATGGGAGCGGTTATCCCTCAGAAAGCATTCACGTTTTAGCCAAACGCGATACGCCACATGCCTCAAGCCGGGAAACCCTAGTCGAGCAGTGGCTCAAATTAATAGCTGCATTTAAGTCACGGTCGATCACAAAACCGCAACGACTACATTCAAACACTCGTTCTTTATACTTTTGGTTTGTGTCAGGCGTAATTGATCATACACAAGTTGGCTAAACATCCAAACCAACGACTGTTAACTCAGGTGGATGTTCAACAACAAACTGATAATATACCTCACGTTGTGCCTGCGGTGAAAGAGCTAAAGACCATTCCAATATTCCCATTTCACCAAGTTGAATTTGCGGATTACTACGGTTGAGACGGACTTTAATTTTTTCGTTGCGGCTGATTGGTAATTGTTCAATGACTTTTAAATTTGCTTCTTGATTTTGTAAGTTAGTTATAACTATCCGATAAGCATAAGTAATCCTGCAATTGTTGCCAATCAGTTTTTTCTCTACCTGACGTTCTACTAAATCACGTTCAATTTTTAAACCTTCATCAATTCCTAAGTTGAGCTTAAACTCTTGCCCTGGTGCAACATTTTCTAATTGAGTTGTTCCGACAAATGTATGATCTCGGAAAATATTCGCTTTTCCTGGTAATAAAGTGACACAATTAACAGTATTTTTTACATTTGCTTGTAGATAAGCAAAGCTAAACAAGCGTGGTATTGCCACATACTCAAAGCTACAAGGGAAATCGCCGTTAAAAATTGTCGTTTTATGAGGTGTGCCGTCACTGGGAATCTTTCCACTGCTGTTCACCTCAAAAGTGACTGTATTTCCTTGTTTAGAAACTTCTGCAACAACAGTTTCTCCAGTGACCAAATTTTCCTGAAATTGTTCGGTTTCTGATGTTGGATTATCTCCAGTAGGAGGAGTAGGCATAGCTGCTAGTCTTTGCATACGCAAAAACTCTGGTGGACGCAGTACGTCAATGTACCAAGGTTCCAGTAATGGTGGTAAAGTTCCCAACCCAGGTTTTGCGGTAGACAAAGTCAGAGATACGTTCGTCCAATCTTCACCTGTACTTTGGGTGACTTCAGCCAGATAGGTAAGATTGATGGAATTGCTGCTTGTATTGACTCGCAAGTCATACAGCGGAGTCCAACTAGCGTAATTGACTACATAACAGACTTCTAGCTCAAACTCTCCAGCACCCGCAGGCTCAATCCCCACACTCAAGGTAAAACTTTCCTTGGGTGATGGTGTTTGTAGTTGTTGCCACTGTTGACGCAGAACCTGTAGCTGCTTGTCTAATTCTTGCTGTTGGACTTTGCACTCCGTTGTCGCAATAGCATACTCGCTGTACTGGCTTCCTAGAAAGTTGAGAAAATCCAAAGTTTCACTCAAGCTAAGATTTTTCCGCGACAGACTTTGTGCAAAAGGTTCCTCTGTTTTCTCACGTAAACCTTCAATAAACTTTGACTGCAAAGCCAAAGCATCGATTTGTGCTTGCAAGAGGTTCCATTCTGCTTCTAATTGCTGGATTTGCCTTGTCAAATGGCTCAATCGTTCGGCAAAGGGTTCGCAAGAGAAGACTCGCTCTGTGCTGACTCCCAGTAGGTGTACTACAACTTCAGCTCTACCACTAACCCTGATGGACTCAGTTAACAGCGTAACTGGCAGTTGGAGAATTTCTAATTCTCGTTCTTGTCCGGTTAGTGCGATAAGCTGGAGGCTTGACGCTTCCTTGATCGCGCTTCGTCGTGTCACCAGGGCAATATCCGTATACACTATCACAGATACAATCTCGGTTCCTACTGTTTTTCGCACAGCCGATGCTTCCTTTACTAGTCACTGTCAGTTTTCTCTGATTGTGAATGCTTTTGCTGCTTATTTAATCGTATGGGTGAACTGTCCCTTAACTAACTGCTGCCTTTACCCAAACATCTCCTCCATTTTTGCTGAAAAGGGGCATTGCTAAATAGTTGATGATTTCAATCCAAAGACAGATTTTTTACTGCTTTGAAACTGTTATTGATATTAGTCTTATCAATAAATTTATACCTCTCTAACTATTTTTGTCTGCCTGAAAAAGACTAGAACTTAGTGTTTGATCTGCAAATTGCTTTGCAGCATCTAGTAGATACTCAAAATAGGTACGAGCAACGATAGACAGTTGCTTACCAGCTAAGTAAACCATGTACCAATTCCGTTGGATGGGAAAGTATTTTACATCCAGAATGGCTAAATCTTTATTATCTGTCACTAAAGTATGTCGAGACAAAACGGAAATTCCCAAGCCACCAGCAATTGCTTGCTTAATCGCCTCGTTGCTGCCCAGTTCCAGCTTAACCTTCACCATCACTTTCTGATGATCAAATAATTCTTGCACTGATCGCCTTGTTCCTGAACCTGGTTCGCGCATAATAAAAGGTTCATCAGCAAGACGTTCAATCGAAATATTTTTTTCCATTGCCAGAGGATGATTAGCTGGTGCTATAACGACCAAAGGGTTTTCTAAAAATGGCTGGTAATTGACATCTAAATGTTCTGGAACTTGGCTCATGATATACAAATCATCCATATTACTGCTCATACGTTCCAGAATGCCTTGATGATTTGTCACTTGCAGGGCGATATCAATTCCTGGGTAAAGTTGGCAAAATGGACCCAATAAACGTGGTATGAAGTACTTAGCTGTAGTAATGACTGCCAACCGCAATTGTCCTTGCTTTAACCCTTTTAAATCTGCCACTTTCATTTCAAGTTGGGCAATTGTGTCGAAAATCTGCCGACAAGTGGCAAATAGTTCCCGTCCCGCTTCTGTAAGATAGAGGCGCTTTCCTACCTGTTCAAACAACGGCAACCCAACTGATTTTGTGAGTTGCTTAATTTGCATGGAAACAGTGGGTTGAGTGAGAAAGAGTTCTTCAGCGGCACGAGTAAAGCTACTGTGACGCGCCGCAGCCTCGAACACCTTTAACTGGTGCAGCGTCGCTTGGTTCAAAAGCTATTCTCCTTTTATAGTGATTTTTATAGATATAAATCTAGTATCACTGAACACTTGAAATTGATATAGCTTTGCTCATCTAAAAGTTACAAGTGTTGACGCTCTGACTTTACCTAGCGGCTCTTGCTGGAGATAGTTACGTAAGTTGCTAGTTAGTGCGTGTAAACGGTATTAAAGAATACAAAAAATGACTGTTTCAGTATTGCTAAGTACTATAATTTGAGACTTTGTACTTAAAATTAGGCACTTTTTG
>NZ_CAWPKW010000273.1:0-43653 GCF_963888615.1 Brasilonema octagenarum UFV-OR1
GCGGCTTCCCGATAGCCGTAAGGCGTGGCGTCAGCCATAGGGTAGCACCTGGCGTCCGTAGAGTTCTTAATTTTTAACTTTGAATTTTGAATTTTGAATTCCCCCGTTCGCGTAGCGTGCCCGAAGGGCTTAGGGGGTTGACGCTGTTGGAGGTAAAGTCACAACTAAAGGACGCAAGAAAAAGTTACGTAAACCTTTTCCTTGCGTCCTTTATCTTTTGTAATCTGTCTGGCGGCTTTTTGATAGAGGTATTATGACCTCATGCCTCAGAACACTTATTAGCCAAACAAACCTTGAATCAGACTGAGATTACTAGTTAAAAAGTAAGCGACTACTGCACCACCAATACCACCGATTAAGAAAGCACTGGCAAAGCCATTCCAACCTTCACCAGATTTAAAAGCATTTGGAGGATTGGGTGCAGTCACAGTCACGCTTGGTTCAGGGGGATTGCTAGCTGCATATAGAGATATGACTCCAGTCATAAGGACTACGAAGCCCAAGGTTGACAGTAATCCCGCTAAGTTGGCATTAGGCGTATCGCGCAGGGGACCGAGTTTGGCGAATGGACCAAAAACCCAGTAACCATGAGCCATCCCAACTTCTAGTCCTCTCCTGAAAGGAGTTAGCCCTGGACGATAGGCGGGCAAATTACTGATGAACCACTTGATTAAGGGAGAAGAATTAACCGGTGTTTCCAAGTTGCCCCGTTGTGGATCGCGCCATTCAGGGAAAACAACTTCGCGATTTCTAGGATCGCTGGCAAGATTTTTTGACGCATCTACTGCTTGCATATGTTCTGTGTGCCTCTCAATAAAGTATTGGCAGTTTTCTCCGTAATTTACGGCATGGGATGGAAAAGTAAATCAGGGAAAAACCGATTAAATTCAATCAAAATGCCAGCAGTGATGAACAACCATATGGTAGTGATCACTGGTGCTGTGGAAAGAAACTTCACAAAATGATTTTGGTTCATGAATCTATACTCCAAAATGTGTGAATGAGTGATGTTGAATTAACGCGGCGAAATAGGAACTTCTTCATCTTTGGCTGTGAGTTGACCAGACAGTAGTTGTTGTACTGCTGCTGCTGGCCAAGCAAAGCCTGATGCCATAATTGGAAGCGCTAGAGCAACATCAATCTGAATTTCTTTTTGTTCAACATCGCCCCCTTGTTTTTTAATGACCTGTAGGTAGGTACGACCTACCCAGCCAATCCAACCAGCGATGTAAAGAAAAAGAATGCTAGGAATCAGAAAGTCACCAGCGCGATCTAAGCGACCATCTACTATGAGATGAGGTAAACCTTCTGGTCCGCACAGCGCTTGAGAATAGCGCTCAAACCGCTTTTTCCCAGATTCGGGGTCAGCTGTTGTATTCCGGGCAGATGCTGCTCTCTCCTGAAAGCTTGGAGATTCAGCACATGGTACAAGATTCTCCCCAAGCGCTAAAGCTGGTGGGGAAAAGTTGAACCAAACACAAATAGCTAGAACTAAAGCAAACAAGCGACGCATGGAATTGTTTCCTTTTATTACGAAACAAAAAGTTTTTTGTACAAAACGAAGCGGCTTGTACAATCTTGATTTGTAGAACTAGGATGTCATGATACTCTTGCGCGTGAACCGAGTAAAGTTGAAGTAAATAAAAGTTAAAGCTTCTCAAACCAGTTCTTATGAAGTTCTGAGTTCACAAGTCAGTTATAAGTAAAATTTTTCTATAATTTTACTCACAACCGGGCACTCAGTAACCTGCTGCCTTTTGTGCAAGAGAAACACCTGTAGCTGAATAGCTCCTTTGTACTTACCATTTTATTGTAGCAATGGCAACTGTTTTAGCAATAGAAACGAGCTGTGATGAAACTGCCGTGGCAATTGTAAATAATCGTCAAGTTTGTAGTAGTATTATTGCTTCGCAAATTCCAGTTCATCAGCAGTATGGTGGAGTTGTACCGGAAGTCGCGTCCCGGCAGCATCTAGAAACGATAAATGGGGCGATAGCCCTTGCCCTGGAACAAGCAGAAGTAGATTGGGGCAAAATTGATGGTATCGCCGCAACTTGTGCTCCTGGGTTGGTTGGGGCGTTATTGGTCGGGTTAACTGCCGCCAAAACCTTAGCAATGGTACATAACAAGCCATTTTTGGGTGTTCATCATCTCGAAGGTCACATTTATGCAACTTATTTAAGTGAGCCAACCTTAGAGCCTCCTTTTCTTAGCTTACTAGTTTCTGGTGGTCATACAAGCTTGATTCACGTCAAAGATTGTGGTGTGTATGAAACCCTAGGAGAAACTCGTGATGATGCTGCGGGTGAAGCGTTTGATAAAGTAGCACGTTTGTTACATTTGGGATATCCTGGCGGACCCGTAATTGACAAGCTAGCAAAGCAGGGAAATCCGCAAGCTTTTACATTACCAGAGGGGAAAATTTCTCTACCAGAAGGTGGATATCATCGGTATGATGCGAGTTTTAGTGGGTTAAAAACAGCAGTGTTGCGGTTGGTACAGCAATTTGAGAAAGATGGACAGTCTTTACCAACAAAAGATGTGGCGGCTAGTTTTCAGGAAACTGTAGCACGCTCCCTCACCAAAAGGGCAATAACTTGTGCTACAGATTATGGTCTTTCCACCATTGCTGTTGGTGGAGGCGTAGCAGCCAACAGTGGGTTAAGACAACATTTACAACAAGCAGCACAAACTCATAACCTACGCGTGCTATTCCCTCCCCTAAAATTTTGTACTGATAATGCCGCTATGATTGGTTGTACTGCTGCTGACCACCTCAACAGAGGTCATACTTCGCCTCTGACCTTAGGCGTTCACTCTAGGTTAGCGCTGAGCCAAGTTATGGAGTTGTATCAAATTGGTACAGATAATCTTTAACTTGACCGAGACAATTTTAGATTTTAGATTTTGGATTCCCGAATTTTGGATTTTAGATTTTAAATTTTAGATTAGAAGATTGAGTTGAGCCGTGGGACTAGAGGCTTAAATTCTTCCAGATCTTGGTTTTCAATTCTTTAAATCGGCTTTTCTTTAATTGACGGATTTTGGATTAAAATCTAGATTCTAAAAAAGGGTTTCAAGCCGACGCAAAGTCAGCGGCAGCTTATCTCCTCCAAAGACGCTACGCGAACGGGTAAGAAGCAACAACCCGAAAGCTGCCTTGTCAATCTAAAATTTCAAATCCAAAATCCAAAATTCAGTGACTCTATTAACAATTGACGACTGACGATTGATTCTTGACAACAGAGCGAATATGAGTAGCAACTGCATCCGGCTGTTCCAACATTGCTAAGTGTCCGCAGTCAGGAATTTCGATCACATTGTCACCACAGTAAGAAAAAAGAGGGTGAAAGCTAGCTAAATGACGGACATACTTAGGTTCCATAACCTTGTCTTCCGCACCAGCTAAAAAATAAATTGGTTGCTTAAGTTGAGCAACCAACTGTGGCAAACAGTTAATTTCTTCCTCTGTTGTAGAATCTAGCAACGCTCCCAAAGCAGCTTCTGGGTCGGCAACAACAAAATCAATCACTCGCTGCCGTGCCCAATTACGCTCCAAAGGACGTGCTACACTCGCTCTAGTAAACAGTAAATCAATCAGGGGCAATTGCCCAAGCCATTTAGGGCGAACTTGTAAAAACCGCTGACCGGCTGAACGAAACTGCTCAAAAGCTTCCTTGAGGTAAATCCCACCACCAGAGTTAATACAAATAACTCCTTTGACACATTCCGGCATATGGGCAGCACCCCAAAGGGCGATCGTGCCTCCCAAAGAATGACCAATCAACCAAGCACTCTTGACATTTAGCTGTTTGAGAATATCTGCTAAATCTTGAGTGTAGGCAGCTGGAGTATACACAGAATCAAAGGAATCAACAACTGCACGACTAGATTTAGTACTTTGGCTGAAATAATTTTGTTCTTGACTAAAATCAGTTTTTAATTTCTGTTGCGACTCCCCAAAACCTCTTAAATCATAAGACAGACACTGAAAATCATCTGACAACCGAGAAATTACAGGTTGCCAGTATCCACGGCTATTGAGCCATCCGTGGATAAAAACTAAAGTGTCGGGGTAGTTCGTAGGAGCTGTGAGTTCGTATGCGTGTGGAACGCCCAAGATTTCGATGGTTGCCATATTTCTATCGTACCCCGTTCAGTTCGGGAG
Source organism: Brasilonema octagenarum UFV-OR1 (assembly GCF_963888615.1). Lineage (NCBI taxonomy): Bacteria > Bacillati > Cyanobacteriota > Cyanophyceae > Nostocales > Scytonemataceae > Brasilonema > Brasilonema octagenarum. The sequence continues at coordinate 4,169 of NZ_CAWPKW010000273.1, forward strand.
TTGGCAAGATAAGGAGATTGGAAAATGGAGGCACATGAATTCTGGTGTCATACACAATAATGTTTCCGTTTTAGCTAATTTCTTCTTAGCTCCACAACAAAATGCTAAAGTTGAAAAAGACTAGTGTAAGATGCACCCTTGATGACTACTGTCATCGGAAAATTCCGCCAACAGACAAAACAACTGTATGTGTTGCGGAATACAACGTAGATAGTTGAATCACAAGTGAATCAGCACTCTTATCTGTCAAAACCACCTCGTATATACTACCTGAACCACGTTGGCATGGGTTTTTGGAAAACTTGGTTTAGTACATCAGAAGCTAACTCAACAACTAGGACAACACCCTCAGAAGAGTATGCAGTTGAAACTGTAGGTAACTCAGACTTGAATGGTGTTGGCGAAGTTCATCAGCAGGAAACTCGCATAGTTTTTAGTACGGAGCGAGATCTCGACCTGTATGAACTAGAGGAACTATGCGATTCCGTCGGTTGGTCGCGTCGTCCTTTACGAAAGGTAAAAAAAGCTATAGAGCATAGTTTTCTTGTCGCTTCTATGTGGCAAGTGCGAGGAAACAAAAGGCGACTTATTGGTTTTGCCCGTGCGACGTCAGATCATGCCTTTAATGCCACAATTTGGGATGTGGTAGTTCACCCAGACTTTCAAGCAAAAGGACTGGGAAAGGCACTTATGAAATATGTACTCAAAAAACTCAGGAGCGAAGAAATTAGTAATGTGACTCTATTTGCTGACCCCCATGTCTTAGATTTTTATCGGGGTTTGGGGTTTATGTCCGATCCAGAAGGCATCAAAGGTATGTTTTGGTACCCTCATTAATTTTTAACAGAGACATTACTGTTATAAGTCTATGTATAGGGAACGCAACAGTTTACAAAAAGCAAAAAAGCATGGTATGATGTGGGTGAACATTTGGCAACATAATCAAGTAAAATCTAAAAGAAGCTATTGATTGTCGCCAAAAAGCAACAACTAAGTTAGAATAACAAATTAATCGGGATGTAGCGCAGCTTGGTAGCGCGCCTGCTTTGGGAGCAGGATGCCGCAGGTTCAAATCCTGTCATCCCGATCTTATAGATGAATAGTAAACCCTAGATCAGAATACAGGTCTAGGGTTTATTTATATAGTGCAACCAATTAGCGCAAGCAAACACGATATCAGTTCAAATTCTGTTATCTTAGGTTGAGCGTGCAAATGACTCAAGCATACATAAATGACTTACATTATTTTTTGGATATACCATCAAAAAATTAAATCAAAAAGTCAAAACTGGATTGTGCTACAACTATTTGTTTGATTTGTCAGACAATGTACACTGAAATTGCATATTTTCCCGGAAGCAATAGTCATGTTGCTTTGCTATTTCTTATTTTCTATTAGCCAAAATAAATTCCAAGCATTGAATAAACCCACAAGAAAGGAAATCTGTAAAGCTTGAGACATTTTGCGGCAAATCTAGAAGGAACGATCTTATATTTCTTGTCGTCAACCATAGCTGAAAAAGCCAATAGAATGGCAGAAGACACCCTTGAAGTAAAAAGCACATTTTTCGCCTTTGTTAATTACAGCAATCATCTACCGTTCGAGCGCAATTGTTTAGTAGGGCGAAATTGAAATACCGAAAACAGCACAGTTAATGAGCAAAGAAGGTAATATATCTAGAACTGGTTAATACTGTGCAAATCCAACTATATTGTCAGACTTGATTTTAGAGAAATTGATGCGAGGAGTAGTTATGAATTTATTAGTTCGCTGGGGCACAACATTGACTTTAGTTGGGAGTACTCTGCTAACAACTGTTTTTAGCGGAAATCTTCCAGTAATCGCATTGACAGAACAACAAATTAAAGAAAAATTAGATCCAGTACCAGTCTTTTTGATTACTAACAACCAGGGTGTGCCTCTCACTCGTACAGTGCCTAACAATGCCGCAAATGCGCAAAACGCTCAAAATAAACAAGCTACGGTGACAGACGTTTTTATGAGTGGGCAGGAAGCTCAGGCTTTTATTAACGAACTGCGGAATGTCAAAGGTAAAGATCCAAAAATGGCAGATATGTTAAAAAGCCTGCAAGTGACGCCAGTACCTTTGGGGATGATTTATCAGAAACTTCAAGAAAATGCCAAGAAACCAAACAACCTAGTGTTTGCTTTTAATCCTGGAAAACAAGATCTAGAAGGAGCAGTAACATTGCTGCGCCAAAGCGGTAAAGAAGTTAAGCAGTTCCCAAGTGTGCCTGTTTTTATTGTTAGATCTCCAGATAAAGGATATGTATCCGTCAAACGGAAGACTGACAATAAGGAAGTTATTCCTTTGTTCTTGAGTCAAAAAGACGCCCAAAATTTATTAAGCCAGGTCAAGCAACAAGTTCCCAAGGCTGATATTCAGGTTGTGGACATAGAGGGAGTCATAAAAACTTTGAAAGAGAAAAATGACACTTGGCTCAGCCAAGTCGCCATAGTACCATCTACCGAGAGCATGCAGTATGTCGTTAGCAAGCGAGGTGGTGGTGCAAGTCAAAACCCCCCTGCCAAAAAGAAATAAACTTATGCCTGATAGTATAAAGGCATGGCAGATAAGCAGTTATCAGTAACTGGTTTACAACTTTGGCAGTGGCGTAACGTGGCGATTCAAGCTGCCAACGCCACTGCTATTTTACCTACTGAAGTCGATTGGTTACTACAAGAAGTCGCTGGATTAGACCGCTTGGCATTACGCTTGGAATCATACAAAAACCAGGCTGAGATTCCTTTGAAATTATCTTTAGAGGATTTAGACAAACTCTGGCAGCAGCGCTTAAATGAACACTTGCCAGTACAATATGTTGCAGGAGCAACTCCTTGGCGAAAGTATAAAATCGCTGTGTCAAAAGCGGTTTTGATTCCCAGACCAGAAACAGAGTACTTGATAGATTTAGCTGTCGCTGCTGCTAGAAACAGTAAGGTGACACCGTCTTTAGAGCAAGGACACTGGGCTGATTTGGGAACTGGTAGTGGGGCGATCGCCATTGGATTAGCAGACGTTTTTACCACAGCAATCATTCACGCTGTTGACTACAGTCATGAGGCGCTAGTGGTTGCAAAGGCAAACGCTCAAAATTTAGGTTTTGGGGAGCGTATTCAATTTTACCAAGGTTCTTGGTGGCAACCTTTAGCATCGCTTAAAGGTCAATTCAGCGGAATGATATCTAACCCGCCCTATATTCCCACTAACATCATACCTACCCTACAGCTTGAAGTTGTTAAGCATGAACCACATCTAGCTTTAGACGGTGGCATAGATGGTTTAGATTGCATCCGCCATTTGGTAGAAATTTCTTCCACCTATTTACGCTCTGGTGGGGTTTGGTTGATTGAGATGATGAAAGGACAGGCAGATGCTGTGGGAGAAATGTTGCACAATCAAGGGAGTTACTGTAACATTCAGATTCATAAAGATTTAGCTGGCATTGAGCGCTTTGCTCTGGCATATAGAAAGAGCTAACATCACAAACAAAGAACTCAGAACTCACAACACTAAACAGTGAATCGATCACTGTCCACTGTCGTGAGTGCTCACTAAATTCTGAGTTCTGGGTTCGCAATTCTGAGTTTTGTTCATGCAAGTTTCTTTAGACACCCTTATCTTAGGCGCACGTGCTGGTAAATTGGTGAGCTTTCCTACAGATACTGTTCCGGCATTGGCAGCAATACCCGAACAAGGAGAGTTAATTTACGCAGCTAAGCAGCGCAGTCGAGATAAACCCTTAATCTTAATGGCAGCGACTGCTGAAGAAATCTGGTCTTTCACCACGGGTAGTGACCAAGAGTATGAAATTTGGCACGGAGTTGCCAAGAAATATTGGCCAGGAACACTGACTTTGGTGTTACCTGCCTCCAAGCGAGTACCACAAGAAATAATTTCTATTTCTGATGGAGATTGCGATCCTCACAAGGATAAGCTTACTCCTGACAGGACAATTGGAATTCGAGTGCCTAATTGTAGAATTGCCCAGACTATCTTGGCGCAAACAGGTCCTCTTGTAACCACCAGCGCCAATTTATCAGGTCAACCTCCTTTACAAACAATGGCAGAAATTTCGGCACAGTTTCCTGATGTTTTGACTTTGGCGGCGACAGAATTAAAAGACGAGGTACACGGAGATGGTGTTCCTTCGACTGTTGTGAAATGGACTGGAAACAATTGGCAAGTTTTACGACAAGGTGCTACGAAGATAGAAATCTTTAGTTGAACCCGACACCCCTACACCCTGAATTTTGCTCAATCAAACAGCCTTAACTGTTCCTTTGCTAGGAATTAACGTCTGACTGGTAAATTAAACTCGGGCTTTGCAACAGTTGATACCTTGAAGCAGCAGGAAAATTTGATCGTCTGGTGTTCTTTGAATTAACGTGAGTTCGACGGGTTGATTTAGGCACAAAAAAGGCGCTCGCTGTAAAAGAGTGTGACATCGACGATTGAAATACTGGTTTAGTGGTTTGTTAATTCTTACCCTGGATGCTTTGGATCATCTGTTCCTCTGCCTTGATTTGTGAGTTACTCAGGGGAAAAAGATGTTAGATGACCAGAATTTTGAGCGGTTTTTGTATAGCCGAATCAAGCGACGGAACTTAATTATTGGGGCTGGGGTATTGTCTGGTTTGGCGATCGCTAACCAATTCAATCAACGAGCCATCGCCCAAGTTCCATTTCCCAGTTATCCCTTCACGCTTGGTGTAGCGTCAGGTGAACCCTATCCTAATAGCGTGGTGCTTTGGACTCGTCTGGCTCCCAATCCTTTACAAGGCGGTGGAATGCCATCTGTGAATGTGCCAATTCGTTGGGAAGTCGCAACTGATCCCAACATGAGAAATATAGTAGCAAAAGGCACTGAGATTGCCATCCCAGAATTAGCTCACTCAGTCAGAGTGATTGTAAATAAGCTCAAACCCAATACGTGGTACTGGTATCGCTTCACTTCAGGTACAGAAGAAAGTCCAATTGGTCGCACTCGTACAGCACCTCAACCAGGTAGTGACTTAAGTAAATTTGCCTTTGCATTTGTTTCCTGTCAGCACTATGAGCAAGGGTACTTCACAGCATACAAAGATTTGGCGCAGGAAGATCTAAGCCTGATAGTGCATACAGGTGACTACATTTATGAGGGAGGAATCACACCAGATCGTCCTAGACAACACAATGGTCCGGAAATTTTCACTCTAGATGATTATCGTAACCGTCACGCCCTTTACAAAACTGATTCAAATTTGCAAGCAACTCATGCAGCATTTCCCTGGATTGTGACTTGGGATGACCACGAGGTGGAAAACAACTACGCTAATGCTACCTCAGAAGTCGATAATGAACCGGATCAAGACCCCCAAGTTTTCTTACAACGACGGGCAGCTGCTTATCAAGCTTACTACGAGCATATGCCATTACGACCCTTCTCAAAACCAGAAGGACCAGATATGCAAATTTTCCGTCGGCTTTCCTTCGGAAATTTGGCGACTTTCCATGTGCTAGATACCCGTCAATATCGCACAGACCAACCCTGTGGAGATGGTACCAAGGAACGTTGCCCAGAAAATTTCGATCCTAATGCAACGATTACTGGTAAACGTCAAGAAGAATGGCTATACAAAGGTTTAGATCGCTCTACGGCTCGTTGGAATGTTCTGGCACAGCAGGTTATCGTTGCTCAAAGAGACTTCACGCCTGGGGAAGGCGCAACCTTCAGTATGGATAAGTGGGATGGATATTTGGCTTCGCGCGATCGCCTAATGAGTTTCCTAGAACAGCGCAAACCTTCCAATCCTGTTGTCTTGACAGGCGATGTACATTCCAACTGGGCAATGGATCTCAAAGCTGACTTTAATAAACCAGAATCCGCTACGGTTGGCAGTGAATTTGTTTGTACCTCAATTACTTCTGGTGGAGATGGGGCAGACTCAAGTCCTACAGTTGAAGCGTATTTGCCAGATAACCCCCACATTAAATTTTATAACGGTCAACGGGGATATGTTCGCTGTGTGATAACTCCAGAAACCTGGCAAACTGATTTTTTAGTTTTATCAAACGTGACAACCCAATCTGGCACAATCAGTAAGCGTGCTTCATTTGTAGTTGAAAACGGTCGTCCAGGAATACAGAAAGTTTAGAAAAATAGTTGCTTCTCGTTGTAAATAGCCAGTATTACATCTGCTGAGGATGTGATACTGGCTTTTGTGCATTCTGGGAGTATGATACATATTTTTTGCAGTTTGGCAACCAAATTATCATCAGATAAGCAGCACGCACTGCTTCAACAGATAAATTTATTTAGTTGACAGGACTTACGCGAAAATAACGTAGTTGTGTCATTGCGACGTAAGGAAGCAATCTCACACTCTTGTTTTTTCGTAACTTGTGCGTAAGTCCTAATTGAATCATCTTTGGAACTCGGGCTAAAGTTCTGATTTCAAGTTTTTTTACAATCAAAGCACTCACCACTGATTGACTTTTTCTCCAAAAAGCTGGAATCTTAATAATATTCTTTTTTAAGAACAAGCTTGTTAAAACAGTTTTGCAAAATTATTAAGAAAGTTTTTTAAGGGAGAGTAGCAAATGAGTGTGAAAAAACAAGGTGTACTGAGTGCTGGTGCTGCATTTGTCGTGCTTACAGGTTTGGTTGCTGGTAGCTTTGGAGGTATGCAAGCAGTTGCTAACTCAACGCGAAATCAAAAAGATTCAACTTTAGTTGCTCAAGGACAGCAAAAAACTTTAACAGTTGTCTTTCCTACTCGTAAAGATGCACCAGACTTGCAAAGTAAAGCAGATAAAGTTGCAGAGTTCTTGTCAAAAGAACTAAAAATGCCAGTTCAGGCAAAAGTCGGTGATGATACAGCTGCAGTAGAAGCCTTGAGAGCAAATAGCGCTGACGTCGCTTTCTTAAGTAGTCGTCCAGCTTTGAAAGCTGAGGAACTCGCAAACGCACGCTTGTACTTAGCTGAGGTTCGTCCGAATTACTCTGGAAAATACACTTATAATTCAATCATAGTTGTCCCCAAAGATAGCTCGCTCAAAACTCTAGGCACATCTAAAGCGACCTTGGAACAGTTGCGGAGTAAAAAAATGGCATTTACTTCGCCAACTTCTGGTTCTGGATTTATCTTCCCTGTGGGTGAGTTGGTTAAACAGAAACTTGTGGAAAATCGCGATCGCCTAGACGGCTTCTTCAGTCAAGTTGTTTACGGTGGCGATTACAGTAAAGCCCTAAAAGCAGTTGTGCAAGGTCAAGCAGATGCGGCTGCTGTGTCAGAATATGCTTTTGGTAGCCCGTATATTTCCGACGCGGAAAAAAGTCGGTTACGAGTTCTGTATAAAATTCCTGGTGTTCCAGCACACGGTGTAGCCATTGATGATGACGTTCCTGCTCCCATGCGCGAACGAATTATCAACGCCTTGCTGAAATTAAATGAGCCACAAAACAACGAGATACTGCGCGGCTTGTATAACTCCACAGAATTGGTGAAAGTTGACCATGACAAACACTTAGGACCAGTTCGTGAAGCCCTCAAGAATGCAGGAATGGAACCGTAATAAACGAGAGAGGGCGTGAGGGATGAGTAATATGTACTTTGATATACTAAGCTATTCAATAATTTTACCCCCATCCCCTCTCCTTAATAAGGAGAGGGGTGCCCGTCAGGGCGGGGTGAGGTGTACTTCCCACTCTCCAACCAATAGCTTATGACTCAACCAGTGATTTTGTGTGAGGACGTAGAAACTGCTTATTCCGCAGCTTTGAATCGTCCTATTCTTAACCAGATTAATTGCCAGATTTATCGTGGTGAGTTTGTTGTATTGCTGGGACTCAATGGCGCGGGGAAGTCTACGCTTTTACGTTCTTTAGTTGGGTTAGTACCAATCTTGCGAGGAGCAATTCACATCAACGATACACCATTAACTCCACGTACGCTGCCTAGTCTTCGACGAGATGTTGCTATGTTATTTCAGGGTGGCGGATTGATTCGTCAGTTATCAGCAATTGAAAATGTGCTTTGTGGACGCCTGGGTACTAGGACAACTTGGCAAACGCTGTTTGGGTTTCCTAAAAATGACCGTCGTCAAGCATTGGAACTGTTGGAACAGTTGGGCTTAAGGGAGCAAGCTTATCAAAAAACAGGTCAACTTAGCGGTGGACAGCAACAACGGGTGGCGATCGCCCGCGCTTTAATCCAATCTCCCCAAATTCTGCTTGCAGATGAACCCATTACAGGATTGGATATCAAAGCATCTAAGCAGGTAATGGATACTTTGTCAATGCTGCACTCACAGCAAGGTATGACAATTGTCACAGTTTTACACGATTTGAGTATCGCAACTGAGTACGCCCAGCGAGCAATTGTCTTGAATGCTGGACGTGTTACTTACGATGGGTGTTGCGATAACTTGCAAGCTCAATTTGCTCAGGTATAGTCGAGTTGATCGCACATAGTAGGCGAACTCTGTTTTAGTAATGAAAAAATTTTCTCATGTTTGGAAACGCTTTTCTTGGGTGAGTCGCCTACTCATCCTGTGCGTTGTTGTTTTGGTTTATGGTTGGGCGTTGCAAGGTTTGAAAGTTGATTTTGGACTCCTAAAGCAGAGTTTGTTCAACATCATTGATTTTGTGTCACGCTTGTTTCCCCCAAATACCAGTTGGGATATTTTCAACAAAACAGTCAAAGCACTTGTAGAAACTGTGCAGATGTCTGTGATTGGAACAACTCTTGGGGCAATGCTTTCTCTACCGATTGCGATCGCTAGCGCCCGTAATGTCGCCCCTGTTTGGCTGCAATGGTTAGCAAATTTTTTGCAAAATGCTGTCCGTTCTGTCCCTTCGATTATTCTTGGATTATTATTTGTCGCTGCAACTGGACTCGGTCCTTTCGCAGGTACATTAGCTTTAAGTATTTACACAATTGGCTACCTAGGAAAATTCTATCAGCAAGCTATTGAAGCGGTTGACCCTCGTTCAATTGAATCTTTGCAAGTCGCAGGTGCATCTCGCATACAAATTGCTCAATATGGTATCTTGCCTCAAGTATTGCCCTTAGTATTGGGCTACACCTTGTGGATGTTTGAGTACAATATCCGTGCTGCCTCAGTTCTTGGTGCTGTTGGTGCTGGTGGCTTTGGTTTTGAACTAAAAAGTTATATAGATGGCTTTGAGTACACTAAGGCAACGACTATGATTCTGATACTGTCGGTAGTCGTGACTGTGATTGATGCCCTTAGTAGTAAATTACGTCAGCGTTTGGAATCAATGTAGTTATCTGCCAAATTGGATTGTTGCTTTTTGTTGAAAATAGCCTGTATGACATCCTGAGGAGATGTGATACGGGCTTTTCAGCATCCTACGCCTTTTTTGTCAAAATCTTGGCAATTTGGCAACCAACTGATTGTAACGAGTGTAAAAACTGAATATACCTAATTTGAATAGGTAATCTAAATTTCATGCCATAAAAAAATTTATTTTTGAAAATTGTAGGAGATTAAGTATGTCTCGGGTGCTGAAGCGTCGTCAATTCCTTCAGGGTTCGCTTGCGGCTGCGGCGAGTGTGGGTGTGTCTGCCGTTCGTGCTTCTGCTGTTCGTACTAAAGAAGATTATATTGAAGCAATAGTTATCGGTAGTGGTTTTGGTGGAGCTGTCGCATCACTGCGCCTTGGTCAGGCAGGAATTGAAACAATTGTACTGGAGCGGGGGCGACGATGGCAAATCACCGACGCTGGTGATACTTTCTCCACATACCAGAAACCAGATGGTCGTTCTACTTGGCTGAGTCCGACTACGGTAATATTTGACCAGGTTCCCATTGATGTGTATACTGGCGTCCTTGATATCAAAAGAGGTAATGGGATAATTGCCTATCGGGGAGCAGGTGTTGGAGGCGGTTCGCTTGTCTACAATGGGGTGACTTATCAGCCGACTCAAGAACTTTTCTATCAAGTCTTCCCACGCACCATCAACTACGAAGAACTTGATCGGGTTTATTATCCGCGAGTACGTTCTATCCTCAAGCCTTCTCAAATACCAGACGACGTTCTACAGACTAACTACTATTTGTCAAGCCGGATTTTTCTGGAGCAAGCAGCAAAAGCAGGTCTAAAAGCTCGCAAGCTTGACATGGCTGTTGATTGGGACATCGTGCGCCAGGAAATCGCAGGTCAAAAGGTTCCTTCCGCCATCACAGGTCAAGTGTACTACGGTATCAACAGTGGTGCGAAAAACAGCTTAGACCGCAACTACTTGAGCATGGCTGAGGCGACTGGAAAAGTGGAAATTCGACCCCTACATGTGGTCACTGCGATAGAGGAATCTGATAAAGAGCGTTTCCGAATAGTCTGCAATCAAATCAATGAACAAGGGACTGTGATTGCCCAAAAGTCTTTTGTTTGTCGTTATTTGTTTTTGGCAGCTGGTTCGATTGGAACCACTGAACTTCTGCTGCGTGCTCAAGCAAATGCTACATTGCGTCGCTTGAACAATCAGGTAGGGAAGTTCTGGGGGACTAATGGCGATGGAGTGGGCGCTGTCATTACGAATGGTCCGACTAATCCTACACAGGGAGGTCCAGCAGCGACAGTTATTGAGCACCTAGACAATCCAATTGCCCCGGTAGTCACTGAGCAACTCACCTTTCCCATTGTCCCAGAAGGTGTCATTACTTCTGTTGGTCTGGCAATTGCCAAACCGGAGGGGTATCTCACTTACAATACTTCTACCCAGTCAGCTGATTTGTTTTGGCCTAGCAACTCAGCTAATAATCAGAAAAATGCTCAAGCTCTTGAGTATACCTACCAACTGCTGAACCAAGCTAATAGTACGACTCTGGCTCAACCGCTTGACTTTAGTTCTACAGCTCACCCCCTTGGCGGTGCAACAATAGGTGCTGTATGCAACACTTATGGGCAGGTTCAGGGGTATCGTAACTTATTTGTTGTTGATGGCTCGCTCATCCCAGGCTCGACAGCCTGCACTAACCCCTCGTTCACCATCGCTGCTTTAGCGGAACGCTGCATGGATCGCTTTCTCAACCGGAGTACTTGAGATCAAAAAAACTGAAATGATTATTTATCAGTCATCAGTTGTTTGATAACTGATAAGTGTTGACTGCAAAAAATAACAAGTCAAAATTTGAACAAAAACAGTAATAAAATTCTTAGTAGATCTTCCCATTAAAAAATAGTGACACAAGTGCTATTACACCTCAGTCTTCTATAGACGTAGTAACTTCACTTCCGTTATCCCGCCTGCCATTGGTGCTGTTAGCAGCAAAATATTTATCCATAAGTGCAGGGACTTGTGCAGCTTTTATCCGGCTGTAGCGAGTTTTATCTGGCATGACTAAGTTTGGTCCTGCTTTGCAGTCTTTCATGCAGCCAGTTCCTTTTATTGTGACTTCTGATTCCAAACCACGAGCACTCAAAGCCGCTTCCAAAGCTTGACAAACCTCTTTGCCACCGCGTTTGATGCAATCAGACTTTTGACAGATCAATATAGTAGCTTTTTTGGGCTTGGCGTTATTAATGGCTGGGGTGATGGGCTGATTGGGTGATGCGGTGACTCCTTTGTCAGCATCTGCCAATCTCCCAATCTCCCCATCTTTATCAAGAGTACGAGCCGCGATCACTTGCTGTGCTTTTAATTTTACTTCTCCGGTTTTCGAGTCAAACTTTTTCTCGCCGGTAACTTGCAACCGTGTACCTGGTGGTAACCGTAAGTCAAAAGCAGCGCGTAAATGTTTAGCCAGTTTGATGTAGCATTCCCCCTCAGTAGTTTCCAGTCGTAAGCCTTTGAGCTTATAACCATCTTTGATGACGAAATCGAGAAACTTTCCCTCAAGGCAGAATTCTGAAACGTCGGTTTTGTAGGATTTACTCATTTTTTTGACCAATTATTAACTTGTGTTGTGGCAACACTAAGCATTAACTGCGATATTGCCAACATTTCTTGAGATTCCTAATTGAGTCTTCGCGGCAAATTGTAAATTGCTGCACAACACTCCAAAGTTGTATGGCTGCTGTAGGATTGCTAATTTCAACTGTTAACGGCTGGTTCGTTTGACACCAACAAGGAATGTCTAGTTCCTGCAAGCGTCGATATATTTGCCACCTATCTGCCCAGTTTAACTCAACAGTGTATTTTACTTGCGGTTCTACAATTGACGGTTTCAAAACAATCCCCCTAAAAGTGCAATAGCTTTGCAGTAAGTGTGCCCCTTGACTCCCATGATTTTTTTCAATCGGAACTGAGCACAACTCATCATTAATTAGGGTTCGGAAATCAAATGTATGCCAAAAGAGGGAAATTAATTGTCTTTTAACCCCATTCCGAACCCGTTTTATGGTGACGTGTGTTTAGCCTCTTACATAAGAATAACTTAAGTGCAAAGTTTTCTCAGTAATTTTGGAAAAAAAATTAGAGTAATAAAGATTTTTAAACTATATTATGTTCAAAAATTATAAATGCATATTTACTAAAGAGTGTCAATACTATTTATAACTTTTTGCAAGATTTGTGTGAAAATCTCTCAAAAGGAATGAAAGTTGTCGCTTTTTTTTCACAAAAAGGTCAAAAAATCGTGATATAGATCGAGCTTTTTATCATTTTTTCGATGCTAAGATGTAGAGATTAAGAAGTTAGCAACTATATCTACCAGAAGCTAGGAGAAGCACAATGTCTGAAACGCAAACTTTGTTACGAAATTTTGGTCAAGTATATGACAACCCTATCCTTTTGGACAAAAGTGTAACCGAGCCAGTCTGTGAAGGATTTAATGTTGTATTAGCTAGTTTCCAGGCACTTTACTTACAGTACCAAAAGCATCATTTTGTCGTTGAAGGTGCAGAGTTCTACTCTCTGCATGAGTTTTTTAACGAAGGTTATGATCAAGTCCAAGAACATGTTCATGACATTGGAGAACGCTTGGATGGACTAGGTGGAGTACCTGTTGCTAACTTACGCAAATTGGCAGAATTATGTTGCTTTGAGCAAGAACCTGATGGCGTATATTCTTCCCGTCAGATGGTAGAAAATGACCTGAAGGCAGAGCAAGCAATTCTTGGCGTGATTCGCCGCCAAGCCGCACAGGCAGAGAGTTTGGGCGACCGTGCTACCCGTTATTTATACGAAAAAATCCTGTTGAAAACAGAAGAAAGAGCTTATCACTTGGGTCACTTCCTTGCCAAGGATAGTTTAACTTTGGGATTTGTTCAACCTGCTTCAAACTAACAGACTCGACTCACACTCTCAGAAATAGAGAGTGGTTTAACTAGACTAGAAAAAAGCTGTAAGCACTGGTTCTTAAACAACTATAAGAAATGGCAGAGAGAAGGATTGTTTATCTCTCTGCCATTTTTCATGTAAGTCAACAAAAAAATATAATCTTTAACCTTTAGGGTTGTTAGAAAAAATAGTTAGTCATTCTTTTTTTTTAAAGCCTGAAGAAAAAACTAAATTTCTCGTTCAAATGTTGGTCAAAATTGATTATTGGATTGTTGAGAAATATATTTATCCTAAATGAAAAATAGTTGCAAACAATATTGAGATCCCTGATGATGAATAAAATAAAACTTCTAAAGAAAGGGGAATAAAAAACACCAGACACGGATAGGACCTAAAGAAAAACCTGTAACCTATAACCTGCCCTTTACCTCCCGGTCTATAAAAGAACTAACAAAAGTTGATAATAAACAAAGTAAGTCATGGGTGAAGACCCTTAAAATAATCAGGATTTATATTTTTTTACTCCAAACCAAGAACTATGCCCCGTCGTGACGATATCAGAAAGATTCTGCTACTCGGATCTGGTCCAATCGTGATTGGACAAGCCTGCGAGATTGACTATTCTGGCACCCAAGCTTGTAAGGCCCTGCGAGAAGAAGGTTATGAAGTGGTGCTGGTCAACTCGAATCCTGCCACAATTATGACTGACCCGGAAACAGCTAATCGTACCTACATCGAACCGCTGACACCGGAATTGGTTGAAAAAGTCATCGCAAAAGAACGTCCAGACGCCTTACTACCAACGATGGGCGGGCAAACTGCCTTGAATATTGCCGTAAGTTTGGCCAAAAGTGGAGTCCTGGAGAAATACAGTGTTGAGTTAATTGGCGCTAAACTACCAGCAATCGAGAAAGCCGAAGACAGGAAACTTTTTAACGAAGCAATGACAAAGATCGGAGTGAAGATGTGTCCTAGTGGGACAGCTTCATCTCTGGAAGAATCCAAGGCGATCGCCAAACAAATTGGCAGTTATCCCCTGATCATCCGTCCGGCTTTCACAATGGGTGGTACCGGAGGCGGTATTGCTTACAACGAAGAAGAATTTGCAGAAATGGCGCAAGCAGGTATAGACGCCAGTCCCGTTTCGCAAATTCTCATCGACCAATCTCTCCTCGGCTGGAAAGAATTTGAACTAGAGGTAATGCGCGACTTAGCAGATAACGTTGTGATTATCTGTTCCATCGAAAACCTTGACCCGATGGGTATCCACACCGGAGACTCTATCACCGTCGCCCCTGCTCAAACCCTTACCGATAAAGAGTACCAACGACTGCGGGATATGGCAATTAAAATTATCCGCGAGATTGGCGTGGAAACTGGAGGTTCCAACATCCAGTTTGCCGTTAATCCCGTCGATGGAGATGTGATTGTCATTGAAATGAACCCTCGTGTCTCTCGTTCTTCGGCTTTAGCTTCCAAAGCCACAGGTTTCCCCATCGCCAAGATGGCGGCGAAGCTTGCGGTTGGTTACACGCTCGATGAAATTAAAAATGATATCACCAAAAAAACTCCAGCATCTTTTGAGCCGACGATTGATTATGTAGTCACAAAAATTCCCCGCTTCGCTTTTGAAAAGTTCCCCGGTGCGGAAGAAGTGCTGACAACACAAATGAAGTCGGTAGGAGAAGCGATGGCGATCGGGCGGACTTTCAACGAGTCCTTCCAAAAGGCATTGCGTTCCCTAGAAACTGGACGCGCTGGATGGGGTTGTGACAAAAGAGAAAAATTACCCAGCGGTGACCAAATTCGCGCCCAACTGCGGACACCAAACCCTGAGCGTATATTTGCTGTGCGTCATGCCTTACTTACAGGAATGACGACTGAGGAAGTCTACGAGTTAACGGGTATTGACCCGTGGTTCTTGGATAAGATGCAGGAACTGCTGGAGGTGGAAAAGTTTTTGAAGCGGACACCATTGCAGCAATTGACCAAAGACCAACTGTATGCAGTCAAGCGGAAGGGATATAGCGATCGCCAAATTGCCTACGCCACCAAAACCACAGAAGATGAAGTCCGGCAATATCGCAAACAACTGGGTGTGATTCCAGTTTACAAAACGGTAGATACCTGTGCTGCGGAATTTGAGGCATTTACTCCTTATCACTATTCGACTTACGAAGAAGAAACGGAGATTCTGCCCACGGATAAACCCAAGGTGATGATTTTGGGAGGTGGCCCTAACCGGATTGGGCAAGGTATCGAGTTCGATTACTGTTGTTGTCACGCTGCTTTTGCTTTAAAAGACGCGGGATATGAGACAATTATGGTTAACTCCAACCCGGAGACAGTTTCGACTGATTATGATAC
The DNA here is from genome assembly GCF_963888615.1 of Brasilonema octagenarum UFV-OR1. Taxonomy (NCBI): domain Bacteria; kingdom Bacillati; phylum Cyanobacteriota; class Cyanophyceae; order Nostocales; family Scytonemataceae; genus Brasilonema; species Brasilonema octagenarum. The sequence continues at coordinate 19,788 of NZ_CAWPKW010000273.1, forward strand.
GAGCGATCGCCTCTACTTTGAGCCGCTGACAAAAGAAGACGTCCTCAATATCATCGAAGCCGAAAACCCAGTTGGAATCATTGTCCAGTTTGGTGGGCAAACTCCGTTAAAACTGTCCGTTCCTCTCCAAAAAGCGATCAGCACTCATACTCGAATTTGGGGGACTCCTCCCGACTCCATCGACGCAGCAGAAGACCGAGAGCGGTTTGAGAAAATTCTTCAAGAATTGAATATTACCCAACCGCCGAATGGTATTGCTCGTACCTACGAAGATGCCTTGGTTGTTGCCCAACGCATTGGTTATCCAGTGGTGGTGCGTCCTAGTTATGTGTTGGGGGGAAGAGCCATGGAAATTGTCTACTCCGATCCTGAACTAGAACGTTACATGACTTATGCCGTGCAGGTGGAACCAGAACATCCAATTCTCATTGATAAGTTTTTGGAAAATGCGATTGAAGTGGATGTGGATGCGATCGCCGATCACACCGGACGCGTCGTGATTGGTGGTATAATGGAACACATCGAACAAGCAGGAATTCATTCTGGGGATTCTGCCTGCACGATACCTTCGATTTCTTTACCAGCGATCGTTTTAGAAAAAATCCGTAGTTGGACTGTGCAGTTGGCAAGGGCACTCAATGTTGTCGGGTTGATGAATATTCAGTTTGCTGTTGTTGGTACGCAAGGTTATTCACCCCAGGTTTATATTCTAGAAGCCAACCCTCGTGCTTCTCGCACGGTACCATTTGTGTCTAAAGCAACTGGTGTGCCACTGGCAAAACTCGCATCCTTAATTATGTCGGGTAAAACATTAGAGGAGCTAAACTTTACCCAAGAAGTTATTCCAGACCACATTGCCGTTAAAGAAGCCGTTTTACCATTTAATAAATTTCCTGGTACTGATATCATTTTAGGACCAGAGATGCGCTCTACTGGTGAGGTGATGGGTATTGACAACGATTTTGGACGCGCCTTTGCCAAAGCAGCATTGGGCGCTGGAGAGCGTTTTCCCTTAAGTGGTACAGTATTCTTCTCCATGAACGATCGCGATAAAGCGGCTGCAGTTCCACTTGTTAAAGAATTTATCAGTTTGGGCTTTGCTGTGATGGCCACAGATGGTACACGTCGTGTTCTCCAGGAGCATGGTTTAGATGTAGAGTTGGTGCTAAAACTGCATGAAGGTCGTCCTCACGTGTTAGATGCAATTAAGAACCATAGAGTTCAATTGATTATCAACACGCCCTCTGGGGAAGAAGCCCAAAGTGATGGTAGACTCATTCGTCGCACAGCCTTGGCTTACAAAATTCCCATTACTACCACAATTGCTGGAGCAAAAGCAATTGTCGCTGCTATCCGTTCTTTACAAAATACAACTTTAGATGTAAAAGTCATCCAAGAATACACAACGGCGAAACCGTAGCATCCTTGGGGAGTGAGGCGAAAAGCAGTGCTCGACCAGAGCATTGGTGTCAACTGAATGTTCAAACCTTTATAAAGACGTTTATTTGACCCCATCTCATCAACTCCCCCCCCTCGCTTGAAAATAGGGCGGAGTAGTTCACTTAAAGAAAGATGAATGCCTGGTCAAACCACTGCTTAATTCACCTATAATTCCGCTAAAATACGGTTTATCTAAAAAGATGCCGTAATTAAATTGGAGAATTTTAATGAGCAAGTGGCAATATACAAAAAAATCAGAGGCGTACTCGATTGAGAAAATTCAGACTTACGTTGTTCAAGTCTGGCAAGGAATTAAACAGTGGAGCAGTAGATCAATAAAAAGTTGGTCTAACGGGCATTCTCTGCAAGGCTTTGTGTGCCTTTTTTTGGTAGGGATCAGCTTGAGCTTGGCGATGACTGCTTATGCCGCAAGTAGTAGCAATACTTCAAGAGGGACTCATTCTGGAAATCATCCCAGCCTGGTTGCTCAACAGAAAAATATTGAACTTAACCTCGTTTCTTTTTCTGTCACGAAAGCTGCCCATGATAAGATTATTCCTAAATTTGTAGAAAACTGGAAAAAAGAGCATAACCAAAATGTCACCTTTAAGCAAAGTTATGGCGCTTCTAGCCCTCAAGCTCTTGCGGTGATTCAAGGAGGGATAGAAGCTGATGTGGTACATTTATCCCTTGCTCCAGATATTCAAAAGATTGAAACAGCAGGATTGATTCAACCAGGTTGGGAGAAAGAATTTTCTAACAACAGTATTGTCAGTAAGTCTGTAGCAGCAATTGTGACCCGTAAAGGCAATCCCAAAGGGATCAAAACATGGGCAGACTTAGCAAAAAATGGAGTCAGTGTGATTACCCCGAACCCGATAACTTCTGGTAGCGCACGCTGGAACTTCCTCGCATTATGGAATGCAGCAACCAAAGCCTCTGGCGATGAGTCTAAGGCAATAGAGTTTGTCACTAATGTCTATAAAAATGTTCCGATCTTGCCTGAAAGTGCTCGTGAGGCAACTGATGCTTTTTTCAAGGGGGGCAAAGGGGATGCTTTGATCAGTTACGAAAATGAAATTCAGCTAAAAGCCTTAAATGGCGACAAACCTTTATACGTTGTTCCCGATGTCAATTTCTCGATTGATAACCCAATTGCGATTGTCGATAAAAATGTGGACAAGCACAGCACCCGTGAAGTGGCAAAAGCGTTTATTCAATATTTGTACACCCCTGAAGCTCAACAAATATTTGCCCAAACTGGTTACCGACCAATTGATCCGGGTGTAGCGCAAGCAAAAGAGTTCGTTGATAAATACCCTCAGATCAAAACTTTGGCAACAACTAATGATTATGGCGGTTGGGCTGTGATTCAGAAAAAGTTTTTTAGTGACAACGCCATTTTTGCCAAGATTCTACGCAGTGTCAACAATTAGGCCCGAAGGGCGTTGACGGCTAACACCAGTCCCCTGGGTGTGGGAGACAATGAAGGAACCTGTTGATTCGCAATCCTCGGATCAAACAAAGTAATATTTTTTTAAACTTTATAAGTGGTTTGATTGAAGTGCTTCACAACAGGTTCAACGTCGCCCAATGTTATCGACGGCTTGCAGACTTTAACAAGTAGATCTGTGACGTATTATTCTCCAGAAGGAAGATGGACTTAAATGTTGTTTTTAATACTTAAATTTTCATAAGAGCCTCATATAGTCGTTACTGCAAAAACGTCAACGTTAAATAAACGAGGCTGTACAGCACAAAATGATTATAGTTATTGTTGATTTTTGTTAATAATTCTTAGAAAAATGTCTTTTTTAATATAAAATTATGAAATAGCTTTCTTAAAAATGTCCAAAAGTAAATTCAGCTAAAATCACATTCAGCCGTTATAAAATGAGTGCCTGAGAGCTAGTCAAATATTCCTCATAAATGTTACAATTTTTAATAAAAATAAATAAGAATAATGTTCCACTGGTTACCTTCTATCTAACCGTAGATACTTGAGAAAAGGGGAAAAAACCTGTAAGTTCTAGCAATTAGGAATAAAATTTCCAGACCATTAGCCGCCCTTGTTTATGGAGCGCGAAAGTCGTGAAATACAGCATGGGTTCCCAGTCTAACTGGGTGGACATCCAAAAAAGGCATCTATCAGCCCGCTTACCGTTCTGTCAAACCCGTCGATACCGAAGAGTAGTGCCATGAAGACCGCTCAGACAGCCACAGACCTCGTGCGGACTTACCTGCGTGAGATTGGCCGTGTGCCACTTTTATCCCATGAAGAGGAAATACATTATGGCAAACAGGTGCAACGTGCAAGCATTCTGCAGGAAGTAAGGGAGTCTCTTGCCATTCAGTTGAGTCGTCAACCGACTCTAGAAGAGTGGGCAAAAGCGACAGAGTTAGAACTAAAAGAGTTGAATGAAGCAATTGCAGAGGGTGAAATTGCCAAGCGCAAGATGGTAGAAGCTAATTTGCGACTGGTTGTGTCTGTTGCTAAAAAGTACATCAAGCGTAACGTAGATTTACTCGACTTGATTCAAGAAGGTAGCATAGGGATGCAGCGGGGTGTAGAAAAGTTTGACCCGACCAAAGGATATAGGTTTTCAACCTATGCTTATTGGTGGATTCGTCAAGCTATTACTCGGGCGATCGCCGAAAAAGGTCGCACTATCCGCTTGCCCATCCACATAACAGAAAAATTAAATAAAATCAAGAAAGCACAACGACAACTTTCCCAGAACCTAGGACGAGCACCCACAGCTTCTGAGTTAGCTCAAGAATTAGAATTGACTCCCAGACAAGTCCGAGAATATATGGAAAAGGCGCGTGTACCGCTGTCTTTGGATTTGCGGTTGGGAGATAACTACGATACAGAACTAGGGGAAATGTTGGAGGATCCAGGAGTTTCTCCAGAGGAATTTGTTGCCCAATCTTCCCTGTCATTTGATTTAGAGCGTCTCATGGGGGAACTGACTCCACAACAAAGGGAAGTCATATCTCTGCGCTTTGGTTTAAATGATGGGCAAGCACACACTCTGGCGAGTATCGGTCAACTCCTCAGTATTAGCCGTGAACGAGTGCGGCAAATTGAGCGGGAGGCCTTAACTAAACTGCGTAAAATCAAAGCCGATATAAATGAATATCTAGCTAGTTAGTTAGTGATTTGTCATTTGTCATTCACCAATGACAAATGACAAAAGATAGCTTCTGCTTGCTGTCATGTACGACAAATAAGCAGTTACCAGTTACCAGTATTTGTTCCCCATAACCCTGTTCACTGTTCACCCTTCGGGTATCTCTATAGCCCTGCCTTGCCCGCACTCGCGTTCGGAGACGACACGCACAAGGGACAAGGGACGCCAGATGCCGTGAGAGCGGAAACCCTCATCAAGCACGCTTACTCACTGTTAACTGTTAACTGTTCACTGTTAAGCGTTGCCTACTATAACAATCAGGTGAAACAATCCGTTGCTTTTGGTACGGTTACACCCACTCCCACACTGTAACCAAACTGTTAGATTAGTCAGTAGCAATATAAAAAAGCTAAAGTGTTGTCTTACAGACGAAACATATTTACAGGGCTAGTCATATCGACCGCAGTTATAGTAGTCAAGGAGATATAACGTGAGTAACCCATCCAATCGAGTTTCAGAATCAGAATTTTTTAACAGTGAGTCAGAAACTGGTGATTTGCTCTGGCAGTATGTAAAATCATTAAGTCCTGAAACGGTTAACCAGTTATCTAAACCCGCTTCGCCCGAAGTTTTTCAAGTCATGGAGCGCAATATTGTAGGGCTTCTGGGTAACCTACCTTCTGAACATTTTGGTATCAGCATCACCACCAACAGAGAAAGTTTGGGTCGTCTTCTTGCTTCTGCCATGATCAGCGGTTATTTTCTACGTAATGCTGAACAAAGAATGAATTTTGAAGTAGCACTGCAAGGTTCTGACATTAATCATACTGATGCTGGTTAGCGGCTTGTGCTGAAAAACGAAAAAATCTTGCTATTCATTATACAATACAAGCTCGGCAAACAATCTTAATGTTTGCCGAGTTTTGATATAAATAATAGATAAATTTTTTCCACTTCCACCTCTGGCACTCTCTTAAAAACAAACATGAGTGAAACTGCTGTTCTACCTCATAAAATTATTGGCGTTGCTGTCATTTGGAATGACTTGGGAGAAATTCTCATTGATCGCCGTCGTTCGGAAGGTTTGATGGGTGGTTTGTGGGAATTTCCTGGAGGTAAAGTTGAAGCGGGTGAAAGTATCGAAGAGTGTATCAAACGGGAAATTTCTGAAGAACTAGCAATAGAAATAGAAGTGGGAGAGCATTTAATCACTATCGACCACACCTATACGCACTTGCGCGTAACCCTCATAGTACATCATTGCCGCTATGTATCAGGTGTTCCTCAACCAATTGAATGTGAAGAAATTCGTTGGGTTAGTTTGGATGAACTAGAAAGCTACACTTTTCCTGAGGCAAATAGTCAAATTATTGCTGTTTTACAATCACCGTAAAGTTCTTCCAGTAAGATTCTCAACGACTGCAATCAACTCAGCAGGCTCAACAGGTTTTGGCAGGTATATCTCGAAACCTGCTAAAAGTGCTTGCTTACGATCCTCTGCTCGGGCATAAGCAGTAACAGCAGCAGTTGGAATGTGTTTGCCAATCTTAGTTTCTAAGTTTCTCAACTTCTGAACAAGCGAGTAACCATTTTCTTCTGGCATCCCGATGTCACTGACTATAACATCTGGTGGAAAAAGTTCAATCATATTGAGCGCCTCGCTCACCGAGCCAACTGCAGTGACACTCGCTCCAACCTCCTCCAATACGATGCTTAGCAAATCTCGGGCATCTGTCTCATCATCAACGACTAGGACTTGTATACCATCCAAGCAAGAGGAGTTTGAGGAGGAGCAAGTTTTCTTTGTGATTTGTGCCATTCCTGTGGTTTTCAAAAACGGCAGGTTGAGTGTAAACGTGCTACCTTTTCCTAATCCTAAACTTGTCGCATAGATAGTACCGCCGTGAAGTTCAACAAGATTACGGACAATTGCTAGTCCCAGTCCAAGTCCAGTTTGCTTGCGAGTATTGCTACTATCTGCTTGACGGAAGCGGTCAAATATGTGTGGTAAAAATTCTGGGCTGATGCCTTGACCATTATCACTTACGCTTAGCTCTAGGTGGGTGTCAACTTCCGCTAAGCAAATTTCAACCTGTCCACCATGAGGAGTGAACTTGATGGCGTTTGAAAGCAAGTTCCAAACAATTTGTTGCATCCTGCCTGGATCTCCAGAAATCACGTATTTGGAAGAATTCAGCACAGTCTTAAGTTGAATCGCTTTCGCCTCTGCTGCTGGACGAACCACATTGATAGTAGTCTCGATCAAACTGACTAAATTCACCGGGCAGCAGTGTAACTGGAGCTGACCACGAATGATTCGAGAAATATCAAAGATGTCATCAATCAGTTGGGCTTGAGCTTGTGCATTACGCTCGATAGTTTCTATGGCACGAGTTTTAGTCGCTTCGTCAAAAGAACGATTGCGGAGCAGTTTAGCCCATCCGAGCATCGAATTCAGTGGCGTTCGTAACTCGTGGGAGACAACAGCAAGAAACTCATCTTTGAGGCGGCTAGCATCTTCAGTTGCTTGATGAGCTTGCTGTTCTCGCTGTAAGAGTTGGGAGAGTGTTTCTTCTACTCGCTTGCGTTCAGTAATATCACGTTGGATTGAAATCCAGTGTGTGTACCATCCAGTCTCATCTGCAACAGGCACGACACTCATCTCTACCCAGAACTCAGAGCCATCCTTGCGGTAGTTAATCAGCTCGAAAACCCCTGCTTCCCATTGCTCTAAAGTTTTGCGGATTTTGTCCAATGTTGCTCGGTTAGTCTTTGGACCTTGTAGAATACGAGGAGTTTTACCTAAGACTTCTTCTAAACTGTAACCAGTCGTGCGGGTAAAGGCTTGGTTAATATAGAGTATGCGAGAACCTGGCAAATTAATAGGTTCAGCTTCAGTAATCACGATGCCATCGTTGGCATTAACAACTACAGATTCCAACAGCCGCAGACGTTCTTCAATTTGCTTGCGTTAATAACTTGTAAACGCTCTTGTAAAGAAAGTGGCAAGTTAATTGCCACGGATGCTTGTACGATCGCCCACAGTTGATTCGCATCTTGCCCAGAACTACACATTGCTTTCCAACCTCAACTAACTTGCTCACAATGGTTTATAGCTCGGTAAGTTCAACATAAACCCGATCTGAGAGGGTAAAGCGGGTGTGCTGCTTAACTACCAAGCGAATTCATTCAGTAAATATATTTAGCTTGTTTACATAACTTTGCAAAGTATGAATAATTATTAAAATTATCTTAAGTTTCGTGACTCAATCTATAATGTCTTTGAATTTGTCTGGTTACACATCTGCCGTGAGGAAGAGGCTCAGGGGGAAGCTAAAGCAGTAAAGTTATCGAAACTCAGGTGAGTAAGAAAGTCTGAAAGATTTAGTTAATTCGGATACACTGGTAAGGTAAAATGGAACCATGCTCCACCATGAGGGGCGGTTTCTACCCATATTTGACCGTAGTGCGCTAGAATAATGCGCTGGCATAAAGACAAACCAATACCGTAGCCTTCTTTACCTTGATCACGCTCTAGGCGGTAATGATTTTCAAAGATGCGATCGCGGTTTTCTTCAGGTATACCAGGACCAGTATCGCCAACACTGAATTGAATTTTCTGGCTAGTACGGTGAAGTCCACAAACACTGATATTCCCACCTTCCGGTGTGTATTTGATAGCGTTATCCAGCAAGTTTATTAGCACCTGCCGTATGCGTTCTGGATCTGCATAAACATTGGGTAAATCTTTAGGAATATCTTTGTTTACGTTGTGGGATTTGGCGGTGTAGCGATCGCGCAATTCCTCTAAAACTTCAAGACAAAGTTTACCGATGTCTGTCTTTTGTGGTTGAATAAAAAATTCCCTGTCTTTACCATGACCTACCCGTAAAAGGTCAGTAATCATACGATCTATTGTCTTTGTTTGGCTACGGGCTTGCTTGAACAAATGCAGCGTCATTTTTGGTGTCAGACGCTCAAATTCACCTTTTTCTATGTTGTAATTAGATTGTAAGGTGTCTATGGCCATAGAAGCTGCAGTTAGCGGATTGCGGAGGTCATGAGCTAACATAGCTATCACCCGGTCTTTAAACTGGATTTGCTCTTGGAGTTTCTCTGTTTCCTGTTTGAGGCGAAAGACTTCATCTGATAGTCTCATAAGTTCGGCTGAAACAGCAACAGAACCGATAGAGGACTTGGGTTCTTTGACACGATCGTTGTGATCATGTTCGTGGAAATCACTCTCTAATTGTAAGTAGGCATCTATAGCGGCTTGCCACCGGGGCCACCAAGTTTTTAATTGACCAGTTATATTACTACCAGCCAAAATTTCTCTTGGCTCTGGATGAACTTTTATTAAAGCTGGTGTTGCTACCAGTTTAAAATGTTCCGCTAAATAGGGTTGTTGACCAACATCAACAATCTGAAGTTCAAAATTGTAGTCGGCTTCCAACTCTTTTAAGTAAGAGCGAATTCGCTGTACTTGTTGTTTGGACTTTGGTCGTCCATCGACAAAAAGTAACAGCTGTAGTGGAGCCTCAGAAGAAATAGGCTGATCCTGGGAAACTTGCATGTAATCGTGTTTCAGCACTGGTAACAAACCGACGACGCTTTACAGAAAGTAAAAATTAACTGGCGGTTGTCGATGGGAAGGTCGTTGTGTTTTTTATTTAATATCTATTTTAGATTTTTCAGACTCCTAACTTATATAGGTTTTTGAAATGAGATCAATTGTTTTTATCGTTTTGGTTCCTTTGGAGATGGAAATTGCTCCTTTGAGAGGGACTTTCCATTGAAGCTAAGTTGCAATATTGCTGTTCATAAATCATTAGTCAAATTCAAATGAAAGTTTTTCTACGGCTGTTGCATGACGACCGAAAATTATTTCAAGCACCAGTACAACAGTCCGGAAGCTTCCTGTGATTCATCACCTTCTGCAAAAAGGATCTTCTTGAGTAAACCAGTCGAGGTGTAACACGGGTTGCTGCACCAACAAAAGCTTAGGCAACTGATAGCCAAAGCCACAACATCATTCCCTTTGTGAAACGAAATCTCAAGACTTGAAGGAAACCGCAGAGGCGTTACACCACTTTATCTATAACCTCGACACTTAAGAACAGCGTTATTTATGGCAACTCTGTTCAAAGTTCAACACTGAAGTTTTCCAAGTATTGCCATATTCGCTTATATTTATTCAATAGAGACTATCCAAATCTGGCAGCATAGGAAAGTTTGTAAGCCGTCTAGGACGGACACTTTACCCTGATGCCTTTTTGCGAGGCTGCCGTTTGCGCTATCTTTATTCTGTTGTTCTTGAGTGAGGTAAACAGAGGATTTACTTTCAGCTTAGCACTAATGGTAGTTGCTGATAACCACCTGATGTTGCTTGATGATAAAGTTCTCCAAGGTTTTCAGATGACTCCAAGATAACTCAGTGCCTGCAATTATCAGACATTTTTCGTTATAACTATCATGAATGCTGAGTTGGTGCGTTTTTCCCATAGTCTTTTGCTAGTGTAGGAATTGACACTCGAATTGTAATTGCTTGTGGTGCGCTCTAAACATCCAGTTGTATTAGTGAGTTTGGCTGTTTTACTCACCTGTTTGACAGGCTGTGCCAACAGTCGGGCTGCCAAAAATTTTGAGCAGTCCTTGGCGGCTGATCCCAAACTAAAGGATAACCCAGTGACCTTTAGCGCTCAAGAGGTGCGCAGTAGCCAACAACCACAAACCCCTCAGGCGACAGTTCAATTGCCAAGTGATTTTCCCAAAGAGATCCCGTTGTACCCTAATGCCACCTTACAAGAGGTGACACCATCAAGCAATAAAAATCCCACTGTATCGAGTCGCTGGCTGAGTTCTGACCCTAGCAATGTGATTGCTAGCTATTATCGCCAACAGTTTCAAGCAAACAACTGGCAGATTGCGCAAGGGACTTCCACAGATGAGCCGAAAAGCTCTTTTGAAGCGCGGCGCAATGATATACAACTAAAAGTTTCCGTTCAACCGAAAACAGTTACCAACGCTGCACCCAACCAACCACAAACGTCAACTGAAATAGACATTTCATACTCACCATCATCCAATCAAGCAGCACAAGCTAAGCCAACTCCAACTCCTCAAGCTACGGAGAATGCTGTGCAATCTGGGGAGTCACAGTTAGTTAGTCCGGTGCCATCACAAGACTCGACAACACAACCAAATGCTACGTTAGATAACAAAAACCCTACACCAACTCCCAGTTCTGAACCCAAATCTCAAGAATTCAGCGATTTGAACAAAGTACCTCAAGAATTCCGGCAATATATTCAAGATTTGGCAGGATTAGGAGTTTTCAATGTAGAATCAAATGCGCTTAAGGGCAATAGTACCACAACCAACCAGTTTGAACCAGCTAAAGTTGTGACTCATCGGCAATTTGCCCATTGGCTAGTTGCTGCTAACAATGCGATGTATGCCAATAACCAAGCATTGCAGATTCGCTTGGCATCAGAAAGCTCTCAACCAACATTTCGGGATGTACCAAAAACTGATCCTGATTTCCGGGCAATTCAGGGATTAGCTGAGGCCGGATTAATTCCCAGTTCTCTATCTGGAGATTCCACAGCTGTATTGTTTCAACCGGATGCACCTTTAATACGGGAGCAGTTGATTCTTTGGAAAGTTCCCCTTGACACGCGTCAAGCTTTACCCTCTGCTTCTTTAGAAGCCCTTAAGCAAACCTGGGGTTTTCAAGATGCTGGGAAAATTGATCCGAAAGCATTACGGGCAGTTCTGGCAGATTTCCAAAGTGGTGAAAAATCCAATATTCGTCGAGTCTTTGGCTATACAACGCTATTTCAACCGAAGAAACCAGTCACTGGTGTTGAGGCTGCTGTTAGTTTATGGTATTTCGGTACTCAAACCGAAGGAGTTTCAGCCAAGGAAGCTTTGAAGTTGGCAGGTTCGCCAAAGCAGTAGTTTTCTTTTGTCATCAGGTTCACTATAGTCAAATTCCCGACTTCGCAGAAGTCGGGAATCTTGCAGCATTTCAAAATTAATGCGGTAGATTACTAAGTGCAGAATGTGAAATACGATTGCACGTTAGCTAACTAACTCGCTACTTCAGCCATTTCAATAATGCGCCCTTCGTAGTCCTTAACCAGAAAATTCAATGGCTTCTCGCTGCGAATCTTGAATTTTAACCCCCGTGTTTCCACTCGCATTAAAATCATTTCTAGGCAATCGCGGTCAAAGCAAACGTGGCGTTGCTGATTTTTATTGCCTAAACTTGCTCCCATAATAATGTGCAGCTGAGTATTTTTCTTTAGCTGATACCAAAGCCCCTCGCTAGCATTGCTCATTCTGCTGCCGGAAAAGGAGGGAGTGCTAGACAGGTAAAGCGGATCAACTCCCGTAGCACCTAAAGTTTGCTCGTAGTTGTAATAGTAGTGTAAAGGCACTTCAGCCGCTGGCAAATCTAGCTGTCCTTCATACAACTGTCGTGCCACCTCCAAATCTGACACCATCACAGTATGTACTTTTGGGGCACTGGTAAGAAACATCCACATCGCACCAGCATAGGCTGCTAGTAGCATCACCATGATACCTTGGGTAGAGAAAAGGCTATCTAACGGCAGGGATGGCAAAAAAGAACCTAGGATGAAACGCTCGATCAGGAACTGTGACATGCTAACTGCTATAACCATGAATAATCAGCTAATGTATAAAGAGATTCGCAAACGCTCGCTTTTAAGTTTAAGTCTATGTTTATAGTGTATCAAGACCAATAAAATATGACTCCTAAATCTCAAATTCAACGAGCCAGCAAGTCTGATTAGTCTATTAATATGGGAAGCATAACAGAAGGTTGCTTTAAAATATACCTGTAAAAGTCACACAGCCAGTACCTTGTTCATACGTATGATGTAAAAATAAAAACAATCCTTCACAACCCAAATTATGTAGCAGATAATTGAATCATCAAAAAAGCGCGCAAATTTCTGCTCAAAGCGCGTTTGCACCTAGCAGCTCAAAAGTTCCAGTTTTTCAAAAAGCGTTCCTACCACTCATAATTAGTCATTCGGATGGTGCAAATTCCTTATTTCGCGGAAGCTCATCACCCATTAATAAAGTCACTCTTCTATCACACTGACAACGAACTGGTGACTCTTGTTCAGCAAAACCCCGATGCAGGTAGATACTTCACAGCGATTTTTTGTCGCTATAACCCGATAGTCTACACCTTGATTCGGCATTCTGCGCGATCGCCTGTGCAAGCTGATTATCTTTTTGCGCTCACCTGGCGACATATTTATTACGAACTGATTGGACTTGATTTAAACAATAGCCAATTTGCCAAAGATAATCTCACTATGCAAAATTGGCTGATTAATATGACAGCTTACTGTATAAACGATATTCAACTCCCTCCGACAGAAGCAATTCATTATTCTATCAAGACGACTTCTCCACCATTATTGTGTTATGTAGAACAAGCATTAGACCAATTGCCACCCATTTTGCGATTAATGGTTTTGATGGCTCAAACCTTTCGTTGGAGCGAAACTAGAATTGCTGCTTACCTGCAAGCTGAAGGAGAAACTATCAACCCAAACGAGATAGTACATTTTCTTCAAGAAGGTTATCGTATGATGGAAGAGAAATTGCCAACAGATATCCGCGCCATCTACCTAAGTGAAAATGTTCTTCAACCTGGAAGTGCCTAGAAACGTGGTTTAATATCTTTCATAAAAAGATATAGCAGCCATTTGCTAAGTAGGCAAATGGCTGCCTTAGAAAGTGAAAATTGTAGAAGCCTAATTCAAAAAGACCTTACCATCTTCTCGAATTCTCACTACACCCTGAGTATCATTAGCATTTCTTTGTTCACTTAAAGAAAGCTCTATCATTCCTGGCTTGGTAGATATTGGAGTAACTTTTACAAAACCGTTATCTTGACGAATGGTGCTGATACTCACAGGGAGTGGCAGGTTTTGCAGTACAACTTCTTGACGACCAGAAAGAGTCCGCTGCCCCGTGTACCCGATCGCTTGATAGCTGATTCGAGCATTGGTGTTATTTTTCAGCCTTACAGAAACTTTGCCATTGGTCGGAGTCACCAGAGCAATCGGGCTTTGGCCTTGTTGTGAAACACTGGGTACTACGACTGAATTTTGTCTTTGTTGATTGCTAGGGTTATTGCCAGATTGAGAGGATGTCCTGACGCTATAATTGCCTGTTGACCCATTACTGCTGTAAGTACGAATCTCCGATGATGAGCTATTCGTGTCTTGTCCAGTACTCGTTGTTGTTGACTGTGTCTGGCTGCTGTAACTTTCGGAGCTATTATCAGAACGGTTGTTGTATGGTGTTTCACCGCCCACACCCTGCCTCATTTGTTGTTGTGATGGTGTTGGTTCATTAGAAACACTCCCTGGAGTGAGACGCCCTTGCTGTTCTAGTTGTCGAGTGAGTGCGTTGGGTGGACATCCTTGGGGAACCAAGACTCTACTGTTGTGAGGTTCTTGGTAGAAAATGCTGGGACAGGGGTTAGTTTTGGAGTTAGTTTGTTGCGGGGGTTGCTGAAGTACAGATTGCTGAGCCATTGCTTGAGGAATTGCTGGCAAGCCAATCAATAATCCACCACAAATAGCTCCTAAAAATTTAGTAGATCGACTGAGTTTTTGGTATTGCTGGTTCATACTGATCTCCTATGTAAAAGATTGAAATCTTTGAATGATCTTAAAACTGTTGCAATTAGTTGCTTGTTTAAGGCAACATATACAAGACTGTTAACTTGTCGCTTGGCTATGCTTGCTTTTTTAAAGTTTTTTAATTTTAATAATAAAACTATAACAATTATTGATTATTTCGTACTCTAACTATAGACATGAAAGCTTTTACTCGGTGAGATAGAGTTTTATGCCACCAGTACTACATAAATAGATATATTAAGGCTCTGGTTCGAGTCATCCATGCCCGATCAGAGCCTACTAAATCAGGAAGATTTGTTAAGCTTCTTCCCAAAGTTGAAGAACTCTATCAGGCAACCAGCTCGCAATCTCTTGAATTCTTTCTGGAGATAATTCTTCTTTAGTAGCAGAAAATACAGCCTTAACAGCCTCTTCTCGGTCTACATTGCGTGACAATCCACCTTCATTAGCGACTCGGAATAAGAAGCGGTCAGAATCAATCTTAAAAATTCCAGGACCTTGCCAAGGTGGACGAACCCGACTCAAGAAGCCGACAATTGGATTTGTGTCTTTCCAAAGCTCTACAATATCATTTTGCAGCGCTTTTTCATCAGTGATTTCAGCTGGCTTACCTTGTAGTTCCTCAGCAACTCGGTCTGCGGCTTCGGTGGTCATGAGGTCACGCATCACACGGAAGACCACTTCCGTAAAATCCCTAGCGTCGTAAATGTCCTCTAGGCCCGCTTTAACCTTTATCTTCTCTAAAAAAGGGATATCTTTTGAATCGATAGGAGATGATTTTTTGGCATCTGAAGATTCTGGAACAGCAGATGGTTGTTTTTCATCTAAAGATTCTGGGGTATTTGTCATTTATCCTCCTGATAACATCAGTTTTTGTATAATTGCTGATGCGATAAGTGAATTGTTACACTAAAAATCTAGCAATTTCTAAAACTACTTATAAATGTTGTATAAGTAGTGATCTCAAACTGCTAGAACTTTTTGCTTAATTCCACAAGCATCACTTTTAACTTATTGAGTAAAGTGACTTCACTGCATCTGTCACAAGAAACATTTCTTAACCTTTGTCTATTAAGAATCAAAAGTAACGGGTAAAGTAACGGTGACAGTAGTCCCACTCCCTAGAGCACTTTCTACATAAATTTGCCCTTGGTGGTTCTCGACTATGGCTTGGGCGATCGCCAGCCCCAATCCTGAACCAGTCGCACTTTGTGTTGCGATACTTTTAGCCGTGTGAGTACGCGCTGGATCTACCCGGTAAAAACGGTCAAATAAACGGGGTAGCGCCTCAGCAGGGATACCAATACCAGTGTCGTTCACTTTAAAGAGCAAGTGGGTAGAGTTGGAACGTAGTCCAGAAACGCGATTTGTTGCCTCAACACGTGCTAGCTCTAGATTTACGCATCCTCCAGAAGGAGTGTATTGCAAAGCATTGCCAATCAAATTTGTGAATAACCGTACCAGTTGATCCCAGTTGCCAACAACTGTAAACCAATTGTCGAGTAATTCGGGATCTGTTTCGCAAACAGGAGGATCAATCAAGTCTAGAGAGAAAGTAATCTTTTTTTCTGTCGCTAACAGTTGCTGTTCTTCAACCACTTCCATTAACAAAGCATCAACAGGACAGGGAGAAAAACTTTCTTTGCTGATACCACTATCCTGTCTTGCGAGAAACAGTAAATCGTTGACTAACTTGCCCAAGCGTTGCGTGAGTCGTTCTACCACTTTCAATTGTTGCCGATAGTGCGATGGAATAGAACTGTCTGCTTCGGATAATTCCAACTCACTTAAAGCGACTTGCACATTAGTTTGAATCAACGTAATTGGACTTCTTAATTCATGAGAAGCATCCGCGGTAAACTGTTTAAGACGTTGATATGATTCATGTACTGGTTCCATCGCTTTACCTGAAAGAAACCAGCCACTTGCTGCAACAGAAAATAGCATCAATCCAAACGAGAGTGCTAAATCAACAATTAACTCACGACTAGGTTTTGTGACTTCAAACCACGGATGACTAACACGCAAATATCCTAAGACTTGCCGACCAACTTGCACCCGTTCTGTCACTTGTCTCAACAGGAGTGGGGGAGTGGAGGAATATTCAAAATTTTGAATTGATTTGTCTTGGTTCCTCAAAACTTTGACAGTCTCACCTGTACGGTTCGCATGCAATGGAATATTCAGAGGTTGTGACAAAGTAGACCAAAGTAATTCACCAGTGGGGCTAAACCATTCAAGATCGATGTGGTCATCTTCTGCAGTGTCCGTATTATCGCGAAAAGTGGCATCTATATTGATACGGGATTGACCAAAATCTGAGTTTACTGCTTCAATGATGAGCGATCGCTCTACCACTTCCACCACATGATTCAAAGTATCATCAATCCGCTCAATCAAGGTACTACGTACATACAAATATACCCCACTTGCAAACAGCAGCAGTAGCACAGCTGTCACAGCAGTGTACCATAGGGCAAGACGGCGACGAGTAGCTTGAAACATAGATGCTTGCGAGTTAAAAATAACAGTAAGATTTATAATTTCAACAATAACCTTGCTGTTGTGGCAAAAAATGTTTCGGAAATAAAGAGTTAGGTATATGGATACTGATGAGACGATTTTCAGTACCGATTGGGTTACTGTCAAGAATACATCTAAAGGATTTCATTATTTACAAAGAAAAGGGAAAGACTCAATTGCAGTATTTTTGTTGAGAAAAAATGAAACGAATCCCCAAAATTACGAAGTTTTAATTAGACAGCAACCTCTTTGTATTGATAATACAGAAATTGATGGGCTATTGAAACTTTTTCCCTGTCCCATTACAGGCGCGATCGATGAAGGTGAATTGCCAGAAGAAGCAGCAATCAGAGAAGTTTATGAAGAAGCAGGTTTTTCTGTTAAGGTTTTACCGCTAGGTAAGTACATCGTTGGGACTCAAACCAATGAAATTTGTTATATGTATTATGCTGATGTCACAGGTATAGAGCCTGATATTGCTCAGCAGGATGGTTCTTATTTAGAATCTATTAGTAAAAATGAATGGCATCCTTTCCAGTATTTAAGTGATTGCGATTATTCAGCTTGTCAGATAGGTTATTTCAGATTACGAGAGATTAGTTAACTTTGCTGTTTCAATAGTATTTATGCTATCAAGCGTTCCGTGTAATAAGGCAACAGGAATTGCTGAATTATTGATAGGGACGAACTCTTGAGTTGATAAATTTCGTAGAAAAGAACCGAAAAACGCTCGTAATAATTCAGGAGTCAGGAGGAGGCAGTGCGGGGGTGAGGCAGCACTGCAGGAGGGTTTCCCTCCGTAGGTGACTGCCGAAAGGGTTCCCCGGCATAAAGCAACTGCCGTTCAGAATTCAAAATAGAATTATCCCCGTTTTAACAGTTGATCTGTTATTTTTTTAGCACTGTGATCGCTTCAGCAGCACGGATGAAAATTGATTTTTCAGCGTAGGCGATCACACTCTCAAGACTAACGATACTGACTTCAGCTAATAATATAATTGTCAAGATGGTAGCTAGAAGACAGACACTTTTACTTAGAAAGGAAAAGCTGGGGAACATAACCTTATATAAATATCTCTTTGATCATCAACAAAAGCTCTTCTACCGTGAAGTATTCTTGTGTTATCAACCATGAGAACATCCCCTTTTTGCCACTTAATTTATGTGGTTATTTTTTCAGCTATTTCATTAAGTTCAGATACGACTTCATCAGGTATATCAGAATCATCCTCAAACTTAAGAATATTTGGATTTAACTGCTTCGTCGGCAACAGGCTATTAATAAACACCTGATACTTTCCACATCGGCTGGGAAGAATTGCTGAACAAATGTATTCCAGCAAAATTGAGTGATCATCGTACACTGTCAGACGTGTATTATTCTGTTGACACATTTCCTTAACCCTATTCAAGTTATCTGTTTGGTATTTATTCTGCCATGCCTCTTGAGGAATCCGAACAGTAAACTTTAGTTTCTTTTTGCTGAATAATTCTTTGATGAAACCACTCATTTCATTAAAAAACTGTCTGCCATCACATACCGTAGTTTCACCATCTTTAAGTGGCGGATTAGCACAGAAAAACCACAGCAGAAGTGGGATATTTTGCTGATAATACATTTCTCCATGCAACTTAATCTCAGACTTAAAATCATTTACACTCAAAAGAGTCTGATCTCCATTAATTACCTTTCTCGTGAATGCACCACCTGCATAATTTAGAAAATTAATACTTAATAAATTTGTAAAATTTATAAAATTATCAGTATCAGTGTTAAATCCTCTAAAAAGTAAGATTCCATAAGATTTAAACAAACTAATAATTTCTTCTTGGTCTAATTCTAGAATATTAATATGACCGATATTAATGATTTCTTGACCTATGCTATCAGAGATGGGCTGTAGTTTAATATCCATATAATTTAATAAGTTTTTAAAGAAGTTTTCACGCCTATAAAGTCACTATAGTGCAACGGTCACCCATTGCATTAGCAGAAGAGTTCAAGACTAGACAACCGTTGCGCTTTGGCGACTTAGTTATATAAATCTGACATCACTAACGCCTCCACAGTCGTTGACAAAATGCTATACTTCCTGTGAATGTCTATAGTATTCAATTTTGTGTAACTCAAGTCCAAAAAGGTCATCCTGCTTCTGACCTTAACCTGATTGCACTAATATTTTACCAAAGACTGCACCAGATGAGGGTTATGCCGCACTTGACTAATAATCGTGCATCACAGCAGAGCAATGTCAGATGTCGTTACGGTGCTGATAACACACAAGACACCAACAGTTGTAGAGTTTTTTCAGTAACGCCATTTTTTGGAAAATGCATCATTTTTTGATGATGCATTTCCATAAAAAAGCGATCGCTCTCCAGAATTTACACTAGTGTCGCAAAGTTTTCAACCAATTAAGTAAGTATCTCTACTTAGTGGAACGTCCGTCCGTCTAACCGGTTTGGACTTGGATGTTCCTATCGTGCAAGACAACTTTCCCAAAATGAATGGCATCCTTTCGAGTATTTAAGTCATTGGGATTATTCAGCTAGCCCTGCTTTGTTTGTCGTCAACTATCGGTGGTGACTTCGCTACTTGTCTTTATTGATAACCATTTTTTCAATCGCGATAACACACTCCAGGTACTTATTGCCATCACTCCCAATGTTAAGGGTGCTTCTGGAATAGGCTTTATTTGTTTGGTGACACTGACATTTGCATCTTTCATATCACCTGTAAAATAGACGTAATCAAAAGCGCTTTTGTCACCAAGAATGCTGGCACGTAAAAACAATCCACTCCAACGGGCTATAGTTTCAGTTGCTACATCTTGAGGTATAGTAGGTGTGTTTTTTTCATATCCAGACTTTGAAGGGTCATTGATATTCGTAATCCCGTAGTGGTTGGCACCATCAATGGTGACAAATAATTTGGGCGGCTCTTGAATTTGCTCGTAAGTTAACTTTGCTGTTTCAATAGTATTTATGCTATCAAGCGTTCCGTGTAATAAGGCAACAGAAATTCCTGAATTGTTGATAGGGACGAACTCTTGAGTTGATAGATTTCGTAGAAAAGAACCAAAAAACGCTCCTGCTTTCAGTTCTTGTGGTCGATTGAAAGAGTCTTCACAAAAAAAGGGAAGACAAGCGTTTGCGATCGCTGCTAATCCAGCATAGCCTCCCGCAGAATGACCAAGCAATCCTAATTTTTGCGTATCAACAATACCACTCACTGGCGTTGTAGGATTTTGCGAATCTACCTTCATCTGTGACAAAACAGCATTGATTTGTGAGAGTTCTGGTAATAGTCCTATCCTACCAGTTTGTGGTGAAGTTCTGAGGTGATTGGGTACAACTACCACAAATCCGTAGCGGGCTACTAAATTAGCGTAATTAGAGTAATTTGATTTATCAATATTTGCACCTTGCAATAAAAGTGCCACAGGGAATGAATAATTGCTAGTTTTTAAATTTGATGGATTGGGGTAGTAGATATCGGCTAAATCATTATTAGCTGTGATAGTTGTCGTGTAGCTAGCAACATCTTGAAACAATGGAGCATCACTGAAAGTTACAGCAGCAGCTTTCCTTATACTAAATACCATTAGAGCCGTGCTGAAACAAGCTACTAACAGGACTTGACATGTAGTCACAACAATCACTCCTTGATTTTAGTTCAGTTAATTCTTCAGTCTACTCTCTAGCAATGTTTAAGAGAGGTTCGGGTAATGAATAGTTTTTTGGTAAAGGTAAGGGTGAGGGAAAATGACTAGCAAAATTCTAAAAATCATTCCTCAATTCAGTAACAGCATTTTTTTGAATATGCATCATTTGATAATGAATTTTCAATAAAAAGCGATCGGTCTCTAGAATTTAGACTAGTGTCGCAAAGTTTTCAACTAATTCAGTAAGTATCTCTACTTAGTGCAACGTCCGTGTGTCTAACCGTTTGGACTTGGGTGTTTTTATCGTGCAACACAACTTTCCCAATCCGTCCGCAAATTTCCCTTTGTCTTTGCCTTGAGATCAAGTGATGGCTTTTTTCCTCTACTATGTTTAGTATACTATCCGAGTTGTGTTAAGCTACATCTCCCTTTCTGTGGTCATCATGCCAAAATCAAAGAAGGCCGCTCATCAAATCGATCTCAACGACCCTCAATACTATCTCAACCGAGAGTTAAGCTGGCTAGAGTTTAATAAAAGGGTGCTACATGAAGCCTGCGACTCACGAACACCCCTTCTAGAACGGCTTAAGTTTTTGGCAATATGGAGTTCTAACCTAGATGAATTCTTTATGGTGCGCGTTGCAGCACTGAAGCAGCAAGTAGAAGCTAACATTAGCATGTTAGCTTCTGATGCTCGCACGCCAGAACAACAGTTAGACGAAATTAGCTCTATGCTGCGTCCGTTAGTCGCCAAAGAGCATGAACAATTTGAGAAAGTCTTACGACCTCAACTTGCCGAGCATGGTATACACATCTTAGATTACATAGATTTAACTCAAAAGCAGAGAAGTTACTTAGACAAATACTACCAAGAGCAAATCTTCCCTGTCGTGACTCCTCTTGCTGTTGATCCTGGGCATCCTTTTCCCTACATTTCCAATCTCAGCTTGAATCTGGCTGTTGTTGTCAAAAACCCAGAAACACAAGAAGAATTGTTTGCCAGAGTCAAAGTTCCTACAGTTTTGCCACGATTTTTGGCTTTACCGCCAGATTTGGGAATTCAAAATAATGGCAAACCAGCAGTGTGGACAGGGGTTCCTTTGGAACAGGCGATCGCCCATAACTTAGAGTCCCTCTTTCCAGGAATGAGTATACAAGAATATCACACCTTCCGTATAACCCGTGATGCTGACTTGGGATTAAAAGAAGATGAAGCCGATGATTTGCTGTTGGCTATTGAGCAGGAACTGCGAAAACGGCGCGTTGGTGGAGATGCTTTGCGGTTAGAAATACATTCTCAAACTCCTGACTCAATCAAAAAACGACTGTTGGAGGATTTAGAATTAGAAGAAAATGATGTTTACCAAGTAGATGGTATTATCGGACTCAAGGATATGATGTACTTCATGTCTTTACCCGTCCCAGAACTCAAAGACGAACCGTGGCAAGCTGTTGTACATCCTCGCTTACAAAGGATTAGAAACCCAAATCTAAATCCAGAGATGCGGGAGATAGAAGAAGGAAAAGATTTTTTTACAGTTATTCGAGAAAAGGATTTATTTGTACACCATCCCTATCAATCCTTTTCAAGTTCTGTGGTGAACTTTATTGTCTATGCTGCCCATGATCCGAATGTGCTGGCAATTAAAATGACTCTTTATCGGACTTCTTCTGACTCACCGATAATAAATGCCTTAATTGCAGCTGCTGAAAATGGTAAGCAGGTTTCTGTACTGGTGGAACTCAAGGCACGGTTTGATGAAGAGAATAATATCTACTGGGCGAAGCGGTTGGAAAGGGTTGGAATTCACGTAGTTTACGGTTTAGTCGGTCTTAAAACTCACAGTAAAATTGTTATGGTCGTCCGGCGCGAACAAGACCGTATTGCTCGCTATGTACATATTGGGACTGGTAATTACAACCATAAAACGGCACGACTTTATACAGATTTGGGATTATTTAGTTGTAATGAAGAGTTGGGAGCGGATGTTACAGATGTTTTCAATTTCTTAACAGGATACTCGCGGCAAAAGTCATACCGAAAAGTTTTGGTTGCACCTGTCACGATGCGCGATCGCTTTCTTTCTCTGATTCAGCGAGAAATCGAAAATATTCATAATGGCTTGACTGGGCGGATTGTTGCCAAAATGAATTCATTGGTAGATCCGCAAATCATCTGCCATTTATACGAAGCTTCCCGCGCTGGCGTGCAAATTGACTTAATTGTGCGTGGAATTTGCTGTTTACGCCCTGGACTAAAAGATATTAGTGAAAATATTCGCGTGATTAGTATTGTTGGTCGCTTTTTGGAACACTCCCGCATTTTTTATTTTCATAACAATGGGCAGGAGGAAATTTACATCGGTAGTGCCGATTGGATGCGACGTAATTTAGATCGTCGGGTAGAAGTTATCACCCCAATCTTAGATGCAGACATTGCCAAAGATTTGCAAGAAATCTTAGGAATTATGCTGGCAGATAACCGCCAAGCTTGGGAATTACAACCAGATGGTAGTTATATTCAAAGACGCCCTGGTGAAGAAGTTCCAGAAGCAAGTTCACAAAAAATTCTCATGTCAATGGCTTTAAACTCAAACGCGAATTAATTAAGTATGTTGTGGCTGACTCTGCACTCCCTGCAGAGTTTCCCCAAACAAAGTCAGGGTTTGAGAGTCCGTCCGCTACCCTCCCATGTTTCCCGTGTAAGTTGCCATTCGATTTGACTCCATCCTCGCGTTTGCATCCAAGCTGAACCTGGGCGTGTCCCAACTGCTACAAACCCATATCGGCGCGCCAAGCGTTCCACCCGTGAATTCGCACTAACAGAAATTCCTCGAATCTCTTTCAACCCCAGATCGCGGAACCCAAACTCGATCAGCGCCCTAGCAACCTCAATTGCGTAGCCGTAACGGCCCCAGCACTGTGGTGCTAGTTCGATTCCTAGTTCCGCTTTGTCAGGACCATAGCCTTCGCGACGCAGACCGCAGCAGCCAAATATTTCCTGGGGGTTGTGGAGGTGAGCGATTGCAAACTGATAATTGGTACGTGGCTGTTCGACTGCCCATTGACCGAAAAGCCCCAGAAGCGATCGTGCATACTCAGGTGTTACCTCTTCTGGCGCACAAAACTCCGCATACTGCGGATCGGCATGGTAAGCAATAAATGCAGGCTCATCTTCCTCAACAAACTCGCGCAGCAAAAATCTTTTGGTAATGATCTCCATGCTCAACCCAATATACTATAGGAATCCGGTTTGATTTGGTGAGACCAGTGCTTGATGAGGGTTTCCAACGCCGTAAGGCGTGTCCTCTGCGCACACCCGATAGCCCTCCGGGTTCGCCAGTCGCCTGCGGAGGGAGACCCTCCCGCAGCGCTGGACTCACCGTAAGGCGTGGCGTTAGCCATAGGG
>NZ_CAWPKW010000274.1:0-43363 GCF_963888615.1 Brasilonema octagenarum UFV-OR1
TAGCGTCTCCGCAGGAGATACCCGAAGGGCTTCCCGCTTTCTTAGCACCTGGCGTCTGTGGGGTTCTTAATTTTGAACTTTGAATTTTGAATTTTGAATTAAGCGAAGGGGTGACGTACCGCTATTAATCTACCTGCTGCACCTCCGGTATAAGTATTTGTCTTTGTTACTTTTGCTCCGCTAGTTTCTATTAATTGGATAAAATCAGGCATCTTTAACTGATTAATAATGCTTTGGGCTAAGTAGCGATATGGAGTTGTATCGGCAATAAAAGGACGTACAATCTGGGGTACAATCTTACTCATCCAGATAGTATAAATGTTTCTCCACAGCACAGGTTTTTCTGGATAAAAATGGTCGAGTATGAGTAAACGTCCTCCTGGACGTAGGACTCTTAACATTTGTGCAAGTGACACTTCACGATTTGGAAAGTTACGGAAAGTAAACGCCGTTACCACTACGTCATATGTGCAATCAGGGCGAGGAATTGAACACACATCACCTTCAAAATAGTTACTGTCAGCGTCCATGCTACGAGCTACGCTCAGCATTCCAGGGGAAAGATCCATTCCCTCAATTTGTATTCCAGGATAGAAGCGATTCAAACATCTGGTAGACTCTCCAGTACCACAACCAACATCTAGTATTTTTTCACCTGGTTGCAGTTGTAAATCGCGTAAAGCTTGTCGATACCATAAACTAGTGTGCCCAAGAAAAACAAGAGTTCTTAAGAAATCATAACGAGTAGCAATATCGTCAAAGAGATTACGAATATAGTTGCGTTTGTCATCTCCTTCTAATTTGGTTGCTTGGGTTGGAGTGACAGAGGAGTAATTTGTGTTCTGGGACATTTTAGTTTTCTCACTGATGTTGACTTGGTTGTTAAGTAGTTGGATAAAAATATTATGCGTCCGCCGCGTTAGCGCAGCAGGAAAGGGAGGGCATACGAAGCGTAAGCACTCCGGACATAGTGAAGTTTATTTCTGTCCACTTATAGCAGGGAACGCTTAACAGGGAATAGACTTGAAAGTCTCTTGGTGAGGGTGTTTTCTCATTAGTTCGTGTCCTAATCTACCTGGCGACTGCTATACTTAATAGTCATTAGACACTCGGAAGTAAAAATCCGATTCCTAATAAGAGTCCAAGGCTCAAGTACATGGACACAGCAATAAACTTAGAGTTACTCACCTGATTAGGCTGGTCATGATAATTATTGACATGAGTAAATAATTTCAGAGCGTAAAAAAGACTTAGAAAACTTAGCAAACTCAGCGGTGGAAATATTTTTAATAAAACGAAGACAGCAATTAAAAAATATATTCCATATCCCCACCAAGACAAAACCTGCGCAGATTTTGCGGTACCCAAACGTACAACAGGTGAATACTTCCCTCCAGCTAAATCATCTTCAACTTGGTGAAAATGCGAGCAGAACAAAATTAAGCAGGTTACTAATCCTACAATAACTGAAGCAGCTAAAGCAGTTAGGGACCAAGTTGGATTTTGATTGTAATAAGCTGCACTCACAGACAATGGACCATAGGTGATGAAGCAAATTATTTCACCTATACCTTTGTAGCCGAATCGAAAGGGAGGCCCTTGGTAACTGTAACCTAACAAACATGCAAGTAATACTAAGATAAGAAGCGTTACATCTTTTTGCCAAAAAGCTAATAGCGATGTTGTTAATACACCTATAATTAAAAAGGAATTACCAAACCACAACCAGAAATTTGATGTTTCTTTGCCCGTCAAATTAATAAGAGAGTGTAGTTTATTGACATCTACCCCTGTTTCTGCATCAAACACATCATTACTAACATTAACCCAAACCTGAATGCAAATAGATGCAAATAAAAAAATCAAAAAATTTGTGGAATTAAAGTTTCTAGTCTCTGCGATCGCCACAGTTGTACCCACCCACAGAGGTATGAGAGCAACACTGTAAATAGGAAGCTTAATTGCTGCCCGCCAAAGTTTACTTCTAGATGAATTATCTATTACTGTTGTCATTTGCAAAAAGTTTTGTCAAAAGGAACTGAACTAAGTGAACCGGAATCAACCAGGGTAAATTACTTCAGCTAAATTGCTCAATCGTAAATGAAATGAGACTTTTGGGAACTTATAAAGATATTTCAATATTTTCTCCCTAGAGTCGTATTTCTACAATTGTTCTGATGGTAGTTGTGATGTTTTATTATGATAAATGAAAATGGTAATTGACAAAAAGAAAATTAACTTAAGTTAAAAAGATGTTTTAAGGGTTCCTTCCAACGAACTCTGGTGGGCACATACTGGGCGATGGTCCCAAAAGGGCAATTGCCGGATGGGCAAACTTATGGCAGGATATCGCATTTGTGCATAATTAGCAACTTGGGTTATTAAGGCAATCAATCAACAACTGTTTTGCATTGTCATATTGGGTTTCATCATCCGCCACAAGACTATCGAGTTGGCGTTTCATCAACTGCAACAGGTAGTCTGGGTTTGGCAACATCTGGACTGCGAACAAAAAGACTTCTCGCCAGCGTTTCTCACTCATATGGCAGACAAGGTTTTGAAAAGCTTCTTGTGCATGTGATGGTGGACTAGCAACAATTTTTCTGGCAGCAAAGTATTTCTGAAAGATGATGTGGCCAAAGGAGTAAATACCTCTTGCTCGCTCAACCAGTAAACCATGCTGAGCTTCTATAGATTTCAAAATATCTTCGCTGTCAACTTGAAGTGTTTCTAAAAAGGTGCTATTCTCAGGAGATGTATGGATATGATGGGATATCCCTTGCTTAACGGCACTTACCTTGAAGAAGTACTCGCCACGTTCAAAGGTCGTCCAAGCAATTTGACTTAGCATATCTTCTTTATCCTGCCGAGATTGTTTATAAACCTGATTTCGCTCAATACCGCGTTTGGCATCCCATTTTTTGAGTAATAAATCTACTGCTTCTTGATAAAGCTGCAAACAATGAGTTGGAAAATCTGCTGTTTCGTCAAACACCAAGCATAACAGAGTCAGCAGCAAGGGATTACTTGCTAGTTCTTTAAGCGGCTGACTTGCTTGCAGCTTTTGCACAAAGCGTTCTGCTTGTAGCGTATCTTGAGCTTGAAACCATTTGGCGGCAAAGTCAGCGATTTGTTGGTCATCAAAATCGGCAACTTCCACTTCGGTGAATTCTTCAAAAGTATATTCCAGCGCTGCAATCCGGCAAGTTATAACTATAGAATTGGCACAAAACCGCGTTGAAACGTTGCGAATCTCCTGTAGCACTCGGTTAAGCTCAGTTTTTTTGACTTCATCTAATCCATCTAATAAAAGTAGCGATCGCCCTTGAGTCAAAAGCGTGAGAACTGTTTGAGGTTCAACAACTCCACATTCCTCAAATTGTACTGTGATGTAGTCCAACAAGCTTGGTTGCCCTTTAGTTTCAGCAAAGTCCTTAAGGGTGATAAAAATTGGGACAAGATTCGACAAAAACTGATCGGAATTACATTGAGTTGCTACCCATTTCAAAAACGTCGTTTTACCCGAACCTGGTTTTCCCCAAATCCAATGCTTGTTGTAGCGTTCTACCCTTTCGAGTCCTGAGATCCGTTTTTGGTAAATCTTGTTCTTGTCAGAACTCTCATACAATTGAGCAAGGGAAAGCCGCCTGCGTCCAGTGACTCTCTCTAAAATATAGACATCAGTGTATATACTCTCCAAGCTTACTGGTTGCTCTTTATCTAGGAGCCGAATTATGCTACAACGTCTGGCAATACTGTCGTGAACTTTTTCTCGTACAGTCTGCACCAGACTCTCCATCTGGGAAGTACTTGCTGCATCATCTACATCTGGAAGTGAGCAGAAACTCGCAATCTCATCCCATTCCAATCCTAGTTTTTCGCAGATTGTGACAAAAATATAGCGATCAACTGGTTTACCTTGAAAAAACTTGCTAACTGGCTGACGGCTAATACTCAGTTCCTCAGCTAACGCCTGCTGCGTTAGTGAATTACGAATCAGCGCAGCTTGCGCTTTTTTCATACCCTCAGCAGATGCTTGAAGCGATCGCCGGCTCATTATACTCCATCAGAAATAGTTGTTATATGTATATTAGCTGATTTTTCATAAGTCATGCATAAGTCATACAATACTCAATCTATACTCTCACCTTAACTCACTCAGGAACATAGAATACTGGAATTGTAGTTACTTGACATCTCTTACATCAATTCAATTTATCGGATAACAAATGATGAGAATGTCAAACGAGGTGAAATAATGACTGGAATTAACGTGACAATAGATGCTCCTTGCGACAACGACGTAATGCAACCGCTGTTGCGGATAGCAAGGGGGTTTCAAGATTATCTGAATTCACTACACCCGGACGAAATTAAATGTTTGGCGGAACAAATGGAAAGCACTTCTAGTAAGGCAAAGTACTCTAAGGCTGAAATTGAGTTTGCTGCCAAACTTGGTGCCAATAAAATTAGTGATGAAGAGCGAAGTAAATTAGAATTTGCTGCCTTGACTAAAAATTTTCACTGGAGACAAGAGTTACTCAAATCTTCATTAACTGCTCCTCAAGTCGCCCAAATGCTCAATACAACTCGTCAAACTCCGCATGATCGTTTAAAAAAGAACAGTTTAATTGCAGTTCAAGACAATGGAGTTTGGAAATTTCCCACCTGGCAATTCGATCCTCAAGGACCAGATGGCGTCATTGCTGGACTACCAGACGTTTTAAATGCTCTCAATGTTCCTGCTATGTCCAAAATTAGTTGGTTAACTCGACATAACAAAGCTTTAAACGGGCTTACGCCCATAGAAGCCTTGAAAAGCGGTCAAAAAGAGGAAGTTATTGCTGAGGCGTGTTCCGTGGGAGTCTATTGACGATGTATTAGAGTTCATTCATCAAATGGTACTAAATTTACAAACCCAGGTGTTCCCAGCCACCTGGGTTTTCAGTATTTTTATTTATAAAAATGATAATTAAGAAAATTACTGAAGTTATACTAAAAATTTTTATTGAACTTACAAAAAATTTCCGGAATGATGTGTATAGCTTGTGGATCTTCCAGCTGACAGAGTTTCTAACTTTAGATTCTGCTACGTTTCAAGGCTAATGGAACGCTAAATCTCCGAATTTTATCTATCAATCGGAACAGGAGTAACAAATGTGGTAATAATAACATCCCCCCCTTCTTGCCTTCGCAAGCCGAGACCAAAATTTTATAGATTAAAAAAAGGAACAGAACTTTTAAGAATTTTTCGCCCGGACGAATTTAATACTGACGCCCTAACCTTTCGTTTTTGGGGTCCACTTCATCGCTTTGACCATCATTTGGGAGAGTGTTCCTGTGTTGGTGTTGCACAAGAGAATAATAATACTTGTGGGTTGTGGACAGAGGAGATACTTATCCCAGAAAAACATTTTGCTGCTCCTGCTTGCTATAAACCATTGGAACGCAAAGCATGGAAAGATCCAGAACGTGGGATATACTATGCTGCGCCTGCACCTTTACTTTCGAGCTGTTTAGTGGAAGTTTTTGGGGATACAGGCTGTATAGAAATTACTGACCACCAGATTGCTATGATCACTTGCACAAGTCGCTTAAAATTATTGGATGTACGTGGTTCGGGTGCAATGCGAGCTGGTGCGAATGAGGCAACATTAGCAAAGACAGACAAACGCGGTATGAGTCAAGCTTGGTCGCGCTACTTTTATGAACAAAAAGAAATATACCCTGACATTCAGGGGATTATTTACCACAATGCTCATAATGGTGAAGAGGCGATCGCAATTTATGAGTCTGCTAAAGATCTGCTCACCTGTCTACCAGAAAGCATTTACTCACTAAAACATGAATTGTTCCGGGGTGCAATTCTAAAAGCAGCAGACGAAAATAATCTTGAAGTGGAGCGTTATTGGTGATTCTCACGCTCCGTTGAAAGCTAAAACAACACAAACAAAAGTATGGATAGTAAATCCGATAATTCTGAGTCTGGTAAAAGTGTAATTGCTAGGGAAGCAGTAGATTGGCTACTGCAACGCATCTTCCAACTTCCTAAAAAATGGTTAATTATTAGTATTATTCTTATTCTTCTAAGTACTTGTGAAGTAGGCTGGAGTAAAAAAGAATTATTTTCATTTAAATTTAAAGTTACAAATACAACAGCTATTTTTTTGTCGTTGATTTGGTTACCATCTATATTAAAAGTTTTTGCTTTAAGTGGAGGAGCACTCAAAACACCTTTGGGAGAAATTGGTGGCTCAGGTATGAAGACAATGCTAGAATCATTAACTGGTGATTCACTCGGATTTCTTATTGAGCAAACTAAGAAAGCAGAAGAAGTTGCTCCACCGAAACAGCAAGAAGAAATGCGCCAAATTCGTCGAGAATGGCAGAAAGTTTACGCATCAACAGTTCCTGTGTCAGACGCCAGACAAGAAATGGAGCGCTTAGCCGAACGCTATAAGGAACTAAGAACGACAATGCCTTTTGGAGCACAGCGAACATTTGAGATGGAATCTGTGAGTGGACGCATGCGTGCTTTAGCTCCAGAAGTTAAATATACTGTACAAGAAGTTAAAGACCTTCTGCAATCAGATGACCAAGGTAAACGTTTACTAGGACTTTCTGTTGCTGAGTGGTCTAGTGATGTAATTTATTTTGATTTGGTTTTACACTTAGTTAATCGTTCAGAAACAGCGTTTGAGCAAACAAGTGCATTGCGGGCAGTTGGAAAAATGGTGTCTAAATTGGATGCTCACCAGAAGAAAAATTTACAAGCAGCAATCATTGAACAGCGTAACTTCAATGAAGAAGAAAAGCGTTGGATTAAGCCTAATTCTAATCGTTGGGTATTGAGCGATCGCATTTTATCAACGCTCAATGAATTAGTGTGACTTGCAGTATTTTGAAGTTTTTTAACGTTGAGCAGAATTTACCAGGACTAAAGAGCTTCCAACCCCAAATCCCAGATTTCACTGAGATGATATTTGGTGAATCAAAGTAAGGTGAGCACTGCTTTAATATATTTTCAGATTTTGGTAGGTAATGCCCACGCTACAAGCTTGTGCCTTTACAAAACTTAATTCAGTATATAAGGCGTATATACTTGTACTTCTATCAATATATAAGTCCTAATTGCAAAATTCTCAAATTTTCTACCTTTCCTACTTTTTTTATAGAAATAACCTAACTTTCTCACTTTTAATAAATACAGAGATCTGCTAGTATTTAGGCTGATTTGTAAAGTAAAAATACTTTTTGATTTGAAAATAAATTCATATTTTGTCAATTTTCCGAAAAAGTTAGCGCTTTAAGCATTCTTTTTCAGATAAAGTTAGCTTGAGGAGTGCCTATCGTGGACAAGATTCAACTGGCTTTGGTTGTTAGTTACCTACTGATAACCTGCTATTTTTTTGTGAATTGGTTAATTTTTTCTATTCGGCATCCAAACTCTTCTCCAGAAGGAAAGTTTTTAAATTTGGTGATGCTTGTAATAACAACTGGCTTATGGTTTGTGATTATTCCTATGTCTTATCTAGAAATCTTGAAGACACGGAAACTAGAGGTTAGCATTTTTATACCTGTTATCGTTGCGTTTTTTGCGTTCAGCATGTATCTGTATGCATTTTTGACAAGTTAAGAAAATTGCTTTGACCAACTAACAACTAATAACCCACTCATTACAACTTAGGCAGAATCTCCGGTAACAATTGACCAGGAACTTTAGACAAAGCTAAATTTTGCCCCTGTATGCCTAATTCACTGTGGAAAGCACGAATCGTCTTGACCACATAACCAAAAGTTGTTTGATAAGCTTCAGGTTGTTTACTCATTCCATTCAAAGCTTGCAAGTGATTATCTAATGCTGCTTCTAAATGTTTAGAACGAGTTGCTTTCTCACCATCAAAATACTGGTCTGTTGCTAATTGAAAATGAGCGAGTGCGAGATTATTGTGAGTGGCTAACAGATCAAAATTCAAAGGCATACCGCTAAGTGAATGAGCAAGGGTAAGTGCTTCTTCATATGAACTAATGCACTGTTCTAACAACTTTTGCCGCTCATCTTTGGAAGTTTGTGATTGATTTGCTAGGTGCCAATAGGCAGTTCCAAGGTTATTTTGGGTGGCGGCGCAAGCAGGAGGAACATTAGCAGGAGTTCGATATTTCAGTGCTTCGCGGTAAGCATCAATAGCGGAGTGCAGATTTTCTGGTGGTTGTTCGTACTGTGCAATATTCCAGTATGCCGTGCCTATATTGTTTTGAATCATCCCATATTTAAGCGGTTCTTCCTCGGGATTGTAATAAGCAAGCGCGAGTTTGTAAGCTGCAATGGCTTTCTTGAGATGCTCAACTGGTTGATTGTATTGTGCTAAATGCCAGTAAGCTGTCCCTAAATTGTTTTGGCAAGCAGCATACTTTAATGGTTCTATTTGAGCCGTACGCAGGGAGAGTGCTTCGCTGTAAGCTAAAACTGCTTGTTGCCAGTTTTCAGCAGGGTTAGTAAAACGAGCCAAATCACCATAAGCTGTCCCTAAATTATTTTGTACACGACCGTATGTTTCAGGGTGGCTTTCTGGTGAAATCAGCTTCAACGCCAAATGATAAAATTCAATTCCTTGCTCTATGTAAGCTTGTCCCTCCTCAGAATTGGGTGGCGTGCGGTAAAGCATCCAGTAGAGTGTACCCAAGTCATTTAAGGTATCAGGAACTTGGGGTGAATCGTCATCATGAGTGATTGATTCTTGATAGGTAAGAATTGCCACCATTAAGTTTTCTAAGGTAGGCTGTCCTTGTTCAATACGAAGGCGATATAAGTTTCCTAGGTGATGATAAGCTGCTCCTAGCTTGACGTTTGAAGCTTGTTGGGCGTGTAATTCTTCTATCTCCTCCAAAATTTGCTTGACTTGTAAGTTGTGTTCATCGTCTTGAGCAATTGCCGTGTTCATCGTTGCTAGTACTAGCTCTGCTAACTCTTTGCTAATATGAGATGTCTGCTGAGGCAATGAGCTATCCTTGGTACTGACTTTATCAGTGGATTCCTCTTGAAGAGGTTGGTTTGTTAATTTTTCCGATTTTGACGGAGGAACCTCCTGCGGTTTTTGTCCACTATTCACTAATGTTTGTGTTGGAAAATCGAAATCATCTTGAATGACTGATTCTTCTAAAATAGGTTGCTCAACATTGGCTAACTCCAAACTTCTAGAACCAGAAAAACGTTCTGGTGAGGTTTTGTTTTGATTTGTCGGTGTGGGTTCTCCAGCGAAGACAAAAACACCAGTACGGTAACGCCAAAACTGTGGTGCTGATTGCTGGATAGCATATAACCAAGGACGCGGCACCCACAACAGTAAACTGGATTCAAAGTTAGACAGTTGTTGCTCAGTCAAACGCAGATAGTGCAAAAATAGCCGCTGTACTGCTACTGGTTGTTTAGTGAGATGTTCTACACCTACAATCTGAAACGCTGGTACTGGTAATGATCGCCCTGGATTGTCTTTCGATGCTCCAACAATCGGTGGTGGATAATTAGATAACCACTGATTTATCTGAGCTATAAGATTAGGATCGCTTAAATTCAGCCGCAAGGTGACTAATCGGGGATAGGCTGGTGTGCTAGCTTCCTGTGTATTTGATGGCTGATACAGCACTTGCCCAACAGGATAAGCCAAAGTTGAATGCAAACGCGCCGCCACCTGATTTCTCAGGTTTAAATCATCACACACCGCCAAAAAGATTTGTCGTCTTAAACCGAGACTAAGAGCAAGTTTTAGGCGATGATACACTTGCCGATTCCACGCAAAATTATCTGAGTGTGTACTTTCATTTACGCTCATGGCGGCTAGAGAGCCAAAACGCAGTGGATATACCCCCTTGGGGTGCATGCAAACAGCCAGTAAATCTAACCATGACTAGAATTTTCAGGTCATTGTTGCTTTGCTCAGGATAAATCTATTCATGGAAAGATCAAAGAAGCTAAGTATACAATTACACTTTAAACCGAAAAAATCTTTGAAATAACTTATTATAAATATTTATTATATATAACAATAACCCAGGCTCCGATAAAACCCTGAGCCTGAGAAAACTTAAAAAATGAAATTACTAAGTTCCTAATATAACTCTTTATCAACCAAGGGCGGAAACAGAGAAAGCGACAAAAATCAAGGCACTAACTAAAATTGTAGCAGTAATTCCCAATATAACGTAGTTTCGCTTTTGACCATCGCTAGGAATTTCTGCTTTATAAATTTTGGGTTCACGGGCAAAGTTATTTAGACGACCACCCTCTTCAGTTGTGTAAGGCATGAGTATAATTCCTTATTATGTTCATTCATTTAATTTAACATAAACGTTATATTTGCTCTTAAACATATGATACAAATCGTTATTTTAGTCATTAGTCAGGGAACAGGGAACAGGGAACAGTTCCCTGTGTTTCTTAAAAGTTTGATTCAGGACTAACTAGTAATCGTCCCAGTCAAGGGTGAACTGGCAATAGCATAACTTTTGAGAGGCATTCTGCCAGCAAGATAAGCCAAACGACCTGCAACTGTTGCCAAATTCATGGCATGAGCCATTGCAGGCGAGTTTTGTGCCAGGGCGATCGCACTATTAATCAACAAAGCATCTGCGCCCATTTCCATTGCTTGCGCCGCCTCTGAAGGTGCTCCAATGCCCGCATCTACCACCACTGGCACCTTAGCATTTTCAATGATGATTTGAATATTTGCAGTCGTTTTCAATCCTTGTCCGGAACCAATGGGTGAGGCTAAAGGCATCACCGTTGCACAGCCAGCTTCTTCCAAATGCCTCGCCAGCATAGGGTCTGCATTGATATAAGGCAACACAGCAAAACCTTCTTTCACCAACTGTTCTGCTGCTTGTAAAGTACCAATCGGATCTGGTAGCAAATACTTAGGGTCAGGAATCACTTCTAATTTAACGAAGTTGTTGTCTTCCTGTCCTAAAAGTTTTGCCATCTCTCGCCCCAAACGTGCGACGCGAATTGCCTCTTCTGCTGTTTGACAACCGGCGGTATTAGGTAACATCCAGATTTTTGTCCAATCTAATGCTTCGGCTAAACCTTCATGTCCTGGGGCATTGGTTTGTACTCGCCTTACCGCAACAGTGACAATTTGACAACCACTTGCAGTCACACTTTGCTGCATATCCTCGATGCTGCGATACTTGCCAGTTCCCGTCATCAAGCGAGATTGGAAAGTTTTTCCGGCTATTTGGAGTGGTGAATCTTCCAAAGTGCTGAGTTCTGAGTTTCGTAGCTGAGATTTGTCGTAGTTCTCAGTTGTGAGTTCTGAATTCTGAGTTTTGAGTGTGGGGTAACTAAGCATTGGGGTAGTAGATGACTTGGTGTGGAAGCGCGAGTAGTGGAAATCACAGAGTAAAGGGTCTGTTTTTTGTTCGAGAATCAAATCAGCCAGCAATCTTGCTGTTATAGGTGCTAGAAGAATACCATTACGATAATGACCTGTGGCAATGGTTAAGTTTTCACAAGGACTGGTGCCAAGAATAGGTAATTCATCTGGAGTTGCAGGACGAAATCCCCACCATAACTCCTGAATGGGGTAATTTTGTATTTGAGGAAATAGACGAATAGCTCTTTGTAGTAAGGTTTGAATTCCTACTGGTGTGTTGTGGGGAGTTAAACCGACATCTTCAACTGTCGCACCAATAATAATTCGTCTGTCGCGCCTCGGTACTATGTAAATTTTCTCTCCATACAAAACCCGTGTCAAGGGCAAATCTGGCACAAATTCTGGTACTTTCACACTCAGCATTTGACCTTTGACAGGACGCACCGGCAAAGGAAACAATGAGTTTGACCAAGCACCTGCTGCCAAAACGTAATGTTGTGCATGAAGGACTCCTGTACTCGTTTGCACACCAACAACTTGCCGTTGCTGCTGTTGAATTCCTTCTACGACAATACCTTCTTTGAGTTCAACGCCAAGGGATTTAGCCGCTGCTAGCAGGGCTTGCGCTAATGCCCTATTATCTACTTGTGCGTCTTCAGGATACCACCAACCCCCAAGGACTTCTTCTCCCAATCCTGGCTGATATTGATGAATGGCTTCTTTTTCTAGCCAGTAAGCAGGGGAAGAGGAATCAGGGAGAGAAGTTTCCCTCCCTCTGTCACTCTTTTCCTGTTTCGCCGCTTTTTCCCCTTGTCCCCTTGTCTGGTCTTGATAAACTGGAGCCAGGATACCGCAGGACCAATAACCAGTATTGATACTAGTAAACTCTTCGAGCTTACGCGTCCAGTCAGGGTATAAATACAGAGAGCGCGTGCATAACTCTTGCATTGCCTGGTCTGAGATTCTTTCAGCACCAGGTGCTAACATCCCAGCTGCAGCATGAGTCGCAGCAGCCTGAATATCGCGGCTGACAACTGTTACTTTGGCACCGCGTAACTTTAATTCAATGGCGATCGCCATACTGATGACGCCGCCACCAATAATTAAAACGTCACTAGTCATTAGTCATTAGTCATTAGTCATTAGTCAAGAGTCAATAGTCAATTGTCAATGGACTTTGGACTAATAACTCGTGACTTATAACTCATAACGCATAACTCATAACTTGTAACTCATAAGTTGCAACTTCTAACTTATGAGCTACTACCATAAGGCACGAATTGGTTCGTTGCTCTGATTCTGATTTGTGTCTTTAGGTGATTGATTGTTTCCTGATGATTTACCACCTGATGATTGACCACCTGTTGGCTGGTTGTCAACAGCGTCTGTGTCATCATCTTGTTTTTGGCTATTATTTGTATTGCTGTTCTGATTTGTCTGAGCAGTAATGTTGTTTTTCCTGTCCGCAGAACCGTTTCCAGCCGCAGTGCTATTAACATTAATATTAGCTGGGAGAACTTTTGATTCTTTCGGTGCTTGTGTAGTTGTGGGTGTAGGTGCTTGTGCACTATTTTGTCCACCCATAGGAAAACTAATGCCTAGCAATGTCCCGAGCAAAATTGCTAAGCCTCCAGCCATAAGAATAAGTGGTGTCCATCTACCCATATCGTTAATTTCTCCGTCTTAAGCTTGTGATGTCCAAAGTTTTTGAGAACCTGGGGTTCCGCTGAAAATTAATTAAATCTTGTCAGTTTCACATTGCCCAAAACCTTGGTTTGACATGGCTTACGCACCCAAGATAACCGAAGAATGGGGAGCTAGTGACCGCCGCGTTTTTTGCGCTTGAGCTATTGACACTTTACCTTCTAGAAGAACTGCACAAGGATCGCAGCTACCAAGGTTCCAATAGTCTACTACCTTAGCATCGTTATTGTAGAGGTCAACACCTTTTTGCAGCAATATTTGCGGCAGATTGGCTCCGCGTTCGCCCGTATAGTGCCAAGGCGTTTCTGAATGAAACTCTTGTCCTTGTCTGACAAGGGCGAGTAGCCCAGCTGTCTTACCTTGAGTTTGTGCCTTGGGCATTTG
The DNA here is from genome assembly GCF_963888615.1 of Brasilonema octagenarum UFV-OR1. NCBI lineage: Bacteria > Bacillati > Cyanobacteriota > Cyanophyceae > Nostocales > Scytonemataceae > Brasilonema > Brasilonema octagenarum. The sequence continues at coordinate 13,458 of NZ_CAWPKW010000274.1, forward strand.
TGATCACTAAATTAGGTTTTTGTTGTATTGTAACAATTCATTTCGATGCCGAAAAATACAGAAACAATATATAATCGATAACTCAAGACTCGAAAAAACTCAAGTCGCTTGTGCATATTTCTGTTGACACTATACAATTAGCGGTAGAGAGCAGGGGCGCTACACTCAACACCCCCACTTTACAATGATGGGGAATCCTGCCGAAACCTCAAATAAACGATGCTTGACTTACCAGTTCTGAGTTTAAAGCAATGAGTCCGGAAGTATTTTATCTTAATTTTTCTTATTGGACTCAGAACTCTGATTACGCCGAAGAAACGGTATTTGTACTCTGGTGAAATCCTCCAAATTGTTTGACGAGGACATTCTAAATTCTGTGTTCTGAATTCTCCTCAATAAAGAAGTGCTCTGCGTAACTTTGATTGTCCTATCCTTAAGTATACTTACACATTACCTTGAAAGTTGTCTCCAAGAGTTCGTATCTTATGACCGCAAATTCCTCACACCAACTTTGGATCTATGACACAACGCTACGGGATGGCACTCAACGTGAAGGGTTATCGGTGTCCATAGAAGATAAATTACGCATTGCCCGGAGATTAGATCAACTGGGAATTCCTTTTATAGAAGGAGGTTGGCCTGGGGCAAATCCCAAAGATGTACAATTTTTCTGGCATCTCCAAGAAGAGCCGCTTCAACAAGCAGAGATTGTTGCGTTTTGCTACACCCGACGTCCTCAGAAAACAGCAGGAGATGATCCAATGTTGCAAGCAATTCTTGCTGCTGGCACTCGGTGGGTGACAATTGTTGGTAAGTCTTGGGATTTACACGTCACAGAAGGACTCAGAACAACCCTCACAGAAAATTTAGCGATGATACAGGATACGATTGAGTATCTTCGTTCTCAAGGACGTCGTGTGATATACGATGCAGAACACTGGTTTGATGGCTATAAGCAAAATCCAGATTACGCTTTACAGACCCTAAAGACCGCAATCTCTGCTGGTGCTGAATGGATAGCTCTTTGCGATACGAATGGCGGCACTTTACCCCATGAAATGACTCAAATTGTCACAGATGTGGTAAAAGCAATTCCCGACAATACTCAACTAGGAATTCATACTCACAACGATTCTGATACCGCAGTTGCCAACGCTTTGGCTGCTGTCATGGCAGGAGTGAAGATGGTACAAGGTACCATCAACGGATATGGTGAGCGCTGCGGTAATGCCAACCTCTGTTCGTTAATTCCCAATTTACAACTGAAGCTAGGTTACACGTGTATTGAAGATAGTCGATTGTCGGAACTGACACAAACCAGTCGCTTTGTAAGTGAAGTTGTTAATCTTGCTCCTGACGAACATGCTGCCTTTGTGGGACGTTCGGCTTTTGCTCACAAAGGTGGTCTTCATGTATCGGCTGTAGAACGCAATCCTCTGACTTACGAACACATTCAACCAGAACAAGTCGGAAATTGTCGCCGCATTGTAATTTCTGAACAGTCTGGAATGAGTAACGTTTTAGCAAAAGCTCGCACTTTTGGTATTGAACTGGATAAGAATAATCCAGCAACAGGGGAAATTCTGCAACGTCTCAAAGCTTTAGAGAGCGAAGGATATCAATTTGAAGCAGCAGACGCAAGTTTTGAGTTGTTGATGCGCCAAGCGTTAGGTCGTCGCCAGTCTTTCTTTGAAATCAAAGGTTTTCAAGTTCATTGTGATTTGGTTGAGGGGAAAGAAACGACTAACGCTGTCGCCACTATAAAAGTTGCTGTCAAGAATAGAGATATTCTAGAAGCGGCGGATGGAAACGGACCGGTTGCAGCTTTGGATGCTGCTTTACGCAAGGCTTTGAGGAATTTCTATCCCCAGATAGCTGAGTTTGAGTTAACAGATTATAAAGTACGGATTCTGAATGGACACACGGGGACTGCAGCGAAAACCCGCGTTTTGGTAGAGTCGCGTAATAGTCATCAACGCTGGACAACAGTGGGCGTTTCCACAAATATTTTGGAGGCTTCTTATCAAGCTGTCGTAGAAGGTTTAGAATACGGTCTTCTGTTACACTCTCAAGCTGAGGCAGCTTTGAGTACTTCGAGTGGAAACTGAACCATCATTGATGATGAGTTGTGAGTTTATTGTCAAGATTGCCAATCCCAGACAATTTATTAAAGCTCCCACACCACGAAGGTGATTGGCAATTTGGCTTTGTGAGTTGACTGTATGATTAGTTGTTAGTTATTAGTTGTTTGATCACAACTCACTTCTCGCGCGCAAAGAGTGCGATTGACTAACCACCAAACCTCTGTTACGAGAAATTTTCCCAAGCTTGAGCAACGACTTGGCTAAGCCAACGTCTTTGTTGTAAATCTAGCAGGCTGTCGTCGGCTAGCACTTGGGCAGTTAAATCTTCTAAGGATTGACCTTGAGCACGAACAATTTTGATGACACCAGCGATCGCAGCAGCAACCATTTCTTCATCAATCGGTTTTTGTCTCAAGGCAACAATTTCTTGTGGGCTGTCTGGAATGGGATAATTCATGGCGTGTGTTTACAAAAACAAAGAATGAACAAGAAATCTGAAAAAGTCTTAATATTTCTTTACTAAACAGGAAAGAGACAGATAGGGCGGATAGTACTATACTCTATTCCTTTATAAAATCTGTCTCAATACATAGATTTATCGGAGATTTGACAAAAAAATGCAAGAGATTCTTTACCTGGAAATTTCCACTTCTGATACAACCGCTGTGTGTAACTGGTTGCATACTGATTTTGAACCGGGAACTGGTGAAAAAGTCCTAACTGCGCAAGGCTTTCGCCTAAGAGTTTCTAATACTACAACTAGCACGGAAATTATTTCGGAAAAGTTACCTAGTGAACTTTCCGTCTTTATCTGGTCAGTGCAGCGAACTACGTATTTAAAAGTATTCCGTTGGGCAGACAAACCCTTCCCCAGAGAGCAACAAATTCTGCAAAAGCTCACTACTGGGATAAGAAGGCGCTTTCCCCATGAATACCCTGAACCTCCAACGATTAATTTATCTGAGCAATCGATTTTTGAGGCACTTGCTCCATACTATCCTCTAACTGTCAAATATTTTCAAAAAATGCCCAATGGCGAATATGACCTGAAGCGAGTCTACTGGTGGGAGCAACGATGGCGTGAAGGTGTGCGCAATCCTCAGCAACCGCGTCAGGTAGTGTTCTCCCATAGAAGTAAAGCAGGTGAGACAGCGCTGCGGGAGGGGAGCCAGTGCGTTGCGGAGCCAGTGCTGAAGACGGGTTTCCCGTCGCAGGCATCTGGCGTTGGGGTTCCCCCCGTTGTAGCACCTGGCGTTTTCCCTCCGCAGGCGACTGCGAACCCGAAGGGGCAGCACACAGAAGACTTTTCTCCTTTGCCTGAGCAATACGACCTCATCTACATCGGTGGGGCGCTTGGCGTTATCCATGCAGCAGTCATGGCAAGACTGGGTTACCGAGTGCTGCTGATTGAACGGATGCCTTTTGGACGAATGAACCGAGAATGGAATATTTCCCGTGATGAGATTCAAAGTTTGATTAACCTAGGTTTGGTAACGACAGCAGAATTGGAATCAATCATTGCGCGGGAGTATAAAGATGGATTTAATAAGTTCTTTGATGCCAATAACCCCAAGAAGCTAAAAGCACCTGTTTTGCATACGCCCACAGTACTAAACGTGGCTTTAGATTCCGAAAAATGGTTGCATATGTGTGGGCAAAAGCTACGAGCAGCAGGCGGTGAAATCTGGGATGAAACAGAGTTTATCCGGGCAGATGTGTATGACACACAAGTTGTGCTAACTGTCAATAATTTGACCAATCAAACCCCAAAGCAAGTGAGTGGGCGATTGTTAGTAGATGCGATGGGAACCGCTTCACCAATTGCATGGCAATTGAATGGTGGTCGTGCTTTTAACAGTGTTTGCCCGACTGTAGGAGGAGTGGTTTCGCGTGGATTTGAGCCTGGAGTATGGGATTCTCAGTACGGGGATGTTCTCTACAGTCATGGGGATATTTCGCGAGGACGACAGTTGATTTGGGAGTTGTTTCCTGGGGCAGATGAAGAACTGACGATTTATTTATTTCATTACCACGAAGTTAATCCAAAAAATCCCGGTTCCTTATTGGAGATGTACGAAGACTTTTTCACAATTTTGCCAGAGTATCGCCGCTGCGATATGGATAAGCTGGTGTGGAAAAAGCCGACATTTGGGTATATACCAGGGCATTTTAGTGTGGGGAGTCGCGATCGCACAGTTGCTTTTGATCGCTTAATAGCCATCGGAGATGCAGCATCACTCCAGTCTCCCCTAGTTTTCACTGGCTTTGGTTCTTTAGTTCGCAACTTAGAACGTCTGACAACTCTTTTGGATACAGCTCTCAAACACGACTTGGTGAGTTTCCGGCATTTGAACCAAATTCGCGCCTTTCAAAATAATATTGCCGTCACTTGGATGTTTTCCAAAGGGATGATGGTTCCTACTGGAAAATTTATACCACCGCAGAGAATCAACTCTATGCTCAACAACTTTTTTGGGCTGTTGGCAGATGAACCCCGACAAGTGTCAGATAATTTTATCAAAGATAGATTTGATTGGTTGACCTTCAATCGACTGGCGCTGAAAGCAGCTCGCAATAACCCAGCATTGCTTCTGTGGATTTGGGAACTTGCAGGTGCCAAGGATTTACTGAGATGGACTAAAAACTATCTTGACTTTAGTCGCCATGCTCTTGTCCGCGCTTTGCTCAATGGATGGTTCCCAGGCTTCCTTCGTCGAATTGGTCCAATGCTGGAACAACGATATCCAGCATTATGGTTACAGCTATTAGCGATTAACTATTCTCTCACAGCAGGCATTGCACGTCCGCAAAATCTAGTCCCTCAGGTGACATCGAAAGCCAGACTTGAGAAGCCAGAAGTTATTTAGTTATTAGTCATTAGTGAGCGCTGGCTCACTATTGGCTCTTTTGTTGAAAATTTGGTAGCTCAACAGATGCTAGAGACTTTCGCTTTTTGGGTGGACGCTGCGGATAGAGTAGTGGGGAAGGGTCGTTAGTAGCGTAATCGGTGAAGGCTTCTGCAGAGTCAGGAGTTTCTTGCAATTCGAGGGATGATGATGATTGTCCTACCTTTATCCAGTAGTCCTCAGTTTCTTCTGAAGAATCGTTAGTCGTCAATGTTTCAGTAGTTTTTGGTTCATCTTTGAGGGGTATTACAGGAGTTTCCCAAATTGCTTCACCTACTTGGATGTTATTTGCATCTTTTTCAACAGGAGGCTCAACAGATGTCGATACAGGAGGATTGGCAACAAAAAACATTTGGATAACACCATCCAACTGCTCTTCTAAGCCTGTTAATTCCAAAGATGAAACTGTTTGAATTTCTGGTTCTGGTGTGTCAACTGATTGCGTTTGTGTAAGTGTTTCTTCTGTATCTAAATCGCCAGTAGATGATGGATTTGGTGTGGAGTTATCCGATTGATTTATGGGTGAGGCTGGAGTTTGCTTTAATGCATTATCTACACCGTTTGTCAAGGGTTCTGATTCTACCGACCAAGGTCGAATTGGTTGTGCTTGGCTAAACAAAACGCTCTTGTGTCTAGAAGGTCTTGTTTGACTAGTGCTTGTGTCCTCATTCTCAAGGCAGTCGTAGCTAGGAACAGGTGTCTCCAGACACTTTTCCAGAGCTGATTTGAACTGCAGAGTCTGACGTTGTTGTCGCATGAGCCTTGTTCGTAGCTCCCGACAAGTACTTTCTGATTGCAACAGTTGGTGAGACTGATCGTTGTAGCTAGATTTCATGAAGGCACATTCTCGTTCTAGCTGTGCAAGGCGTTGTTGACTGATTTCGAGCTGAGTTTTATAATTTGAAATTAAACTTTCTTGGCGCTGAACAGTTTGTACAGCAGTTTCCAATTGTTGAAATAAGGAATTTATTTGCTCTTGACCCGCACTCAGTTCCTGGGCTTGTTGGTTAAGCATTGACTCTGTGACACTTGAGCGTTTTTTCTGCCACTGCAAAGCCATCTCCGACTCAGTTAGGGCACCTTTTAGCTCCTCTACTTTGTCATATAATTCATTGTTGGCAGAACGTAATTCTTCATTCAATTCCAGCAATTTCTTGAACTCAGCGTCTACGAGTTCTTGTTTTTCGCCCTCAGGTTCTGCAACCCAGTCTTGCTGGGGTGCATTTTCTTCTGATATAATCTGGCTTTTACGCTCCTGGTTTTCTGCTGGTGCCAATAGTGGCACTTTCGCAGTTACAGTGTTTTCACTTTTGCTAACTGAGTAAAATGGACAACTCACATGCTCAGGTTGCAGTGAATTGCTATCTAGGGGTTGAACAAAATCCCCATTGTTTGGGGTGTCAGCTTCATTGATCACTCTCTCTTCACCCACCAGCTATAAATAAACAAGCACAGACTGCTGTAGCATTATATATAAATCCTGTCTTACCAAAATTTACTATAGAAGGCAAGTTTTGGTCCTTCTAAATTAGATTAATAAACATGAGTGAATTGTAGCTTTTCCTCGCTGCTGTCTGCAAAAGCAGTGGAGGTTGAAAAATATTCCCGTTTTTGATACTGCTATCTGAAAACCGCGACAGTACTGCAACCAGGAGACTCGCGGTTGTTGTAGGTGAACGCGCCCGAATCGCTCAACCCATATCGCCTTTTTGGGATATGAGCCTTTAACTAGTGTAAGAAACCTTAGCAACAGCCTTAAGAAACACTGTCCCTGTTTTTTAGAGTTCCCTATTCCTGTTGAGCGTTAAGCGTGTTTTTACGGTAGCCAACGGGGATGAAATCCCACCAATGGAAGCTGTTGTGGCTTGATCTCGTTTGCCGCACTAGGATCTGAGATTGGCAACAAGGGCATTAACCACAGGCTACTGGTCGCGATTGGCTGTCCTTCATCAGTTGTTAACATATTCGCTTGTGATGAGTCAGTGGGGGAAGTCTTGGGTACAACTTGGTCAACTAACAACCCCAAACCATCAGGTGCTAAACTCATCTGTACATTCCGTTGGTTAGGGGGCAATACTAGCAGTGGTTTTTGTTGCATGGTTTTGAGGTCAATTGCCACTAAATATGGTTGTTCTTGATAGAGTTCCCCTTGTAAAAGCTGTGTTAACAAACAGTAAAGCGTGGGTGAAGCAGTATCAAACTGGCAACTGAGAATTGAACCTGTGGTGCGTAACACTGGTTTTTGGACGCCTTGGTTTCTCAGCAAAAACAATTCTCGCGTGGAATCTGGATTAAACTTGACCATTGCTGCTTGCAACCCATCCGGAGAAAAAGCCTCCACCAAGCCAAACTCCGGAAAAAATTCTCGGGGTTTGCTGGCATCTCCTTGCAGAGGTAATAGCCCTATTCCCTGACCTTGGGCGATCGCTACCTCTTGACTATCCGCCGTAATCAGAAAGTCTCCTCCTGGTTGACTTTTGAGACGTTTAGGGTTTAGTTTTTCCTGAGAACTTTCGTTGTTTACGGACATAAACCACAGCCCAAAGTCACCCGGTTCATCTTTTTTTCCTCGTTGGACAACAAGAGTTTTTCCATCTGGCGATAAGTCAAATTTCAGATTTTGAAATTCTTTGTTATCCAGAAGTAAATCAACTTTACCCAGTGCTTGTGCTGGTTTTTCAGGTTTTGCAGAAATACCTGTTGTCACTGTGTAAAGTTCAGTTGAGAGTAAGTCTTGGCTTCCTAGTTTACGAGCAGAAAATAAAATTTTCTCTCCATTTGGAAAGGGCTTAAAATCCATGACAACCAAGTCTTTTGGGGTGAGTACCATTTTTCGTTCTTGGCTTAGGTTGTAAAGAACTAATCGCCCCTTGTCTTGTTGATCTGCCCCGATGTAAAGAATAATGCGATCGCGTGTGCGGAAACTTCCTGTAAAAGGTTGTATCTGTCTATTTTTGTTCCCTTCTTTTTGGGAAAATTTATCTACCGCTCCCTGCAACTGCACTTTGTACGTTGTTCCATAGGGGGCTGGTGTCATCAGTGTGTAAACCATCCGCCGTCCTGCCCAACTCACTTTACCTGCTAAAGGCGGATCAATTTTGATGTTATCCTCTACGCTTTTTGAGTCCATTGGGCGACTGAAGGTGAGGGTAAAGGATGTGTCATCTGCTGCAATTAGTTGATTTTGCCAGCTAAAATAACGCACATTCGGCTTAACTCCATCACCCTGTAACATTAATAGCCCAATCAGCAGACTGAGGATGAGTATCACTCCTATAGCAATACGATCTAAAGGTTGGAAAAAAATTTTACTGGTGGTCATTATTATCAGTTATCAGTTATCAGTTATCAGTTACCAGCTATAGGACTCGTATTTGATTTTTGACGAAGCTAGGTACACTTTTATTGCTTCTTAAGCGTTAAGCGTCTCTACTTTGTGATTCACACTCATCAAACCGGATTCCTATATCAGTCATCAGTCATCAGTTGTTAGTGTTCACTGTTTACTGTTCACTGTTCACTGATAACTAGTAAGTATATGGATCTTTGGGTTGAGGAATTTTCTTCAAGGAAGTTGCATCGATGGTCAGTTGACGTTTATTTGCTAGGTTTTCCGTCACCATTTGTCCTTCGACTTCTAACCAGGTATCGGCTGGGTACTGATCAGCACTCTCTTTCAGTTTTACTGGTAATCCTACGGGATACGCATCTGCAGCACAACAAGTAATCACAAATCGTGCCAAGAACAAATGTTCTTTTCCTATATCTGGTGGATGGATGACAAATCCTTGCACCTTGACTTTTTGTCCATTATATGCGTCAGGTTCTGGGTAGACATTCAGCGTACGTACCCAACCTACGAGTGTTCGCTCTTCTGGAGGGCTGGAAGCCTGAAATGGTTGAGGTTGGGGGCGTTTTCCTTGAAGTTGATCCGCTGTTGTTTGGGGTTTAGCGCGTGTTGCTCCCATTAAATCTGTTACACCTCGCTCAAGCGCAGTTTGGCTGGCAAAAACGTGGGGTGTGATTATTAATCCTAAAATTGCTGCTGTTAATACTAAAGCACTGCTCCAACCTGGTGGAAATAAAGTCAAGTGCTGTACATTTGGGGTGATTTCACGACGTCGCTGCAAAAGCTGCAGTGCCTTGAAAAAAGCAATAGTTATCAAGCCAATGGCACCTACAATTGCTAACCAAAAGTAGTCGGGGTGAATTAACAAGTTTAACTTGTTAGTCAGCCAGTATTTCAGAATTAAAACACCCCAAGCTGTAATAGCTAAAACATCCACCCAAGGCAGTAATTTTTGAGAAGGAATTTTAGATTTTCTTTTTGGTATTGAAGTCATTAGTCATTTTTTAAAGGACGTGCAAATTGATGAAGAGTGTGAATAGAAATGTTAACAGTCCTGCTAAAACAAACAAGTAAATAACAGCCCTTGGTTTAAAAATGGATAATAATAAACCAACGCCTTTGATGTCAATCATTGGTCCATATATCAAAAAAGCCAACAAAGAACCGCCGGTAAATATCGAGGCAAAAGACAGGGCAAAGAATGAATCAACTGTAGAACAAATTGACACCACCACAGCTAATATCATCATGGCAGTGATGGAGCTAATTGGACCAGCCCCTAAACCGATGATAAATTCACGGGGGGTTAGTACTTGAATAGCAGCAGCAATGGCGCTTCCTATAACCAATACTGCTCCTAATTCACGCAATTCTTGCACACAATTATCGACTAACAACCGCAGTTTATCTGATAGAGGTTTACTGGGTTTAGAAGCTCGCATATTTCCTTGCAAAATATCCCCATCCATGCGTATGTTTTGTCCTGCTTGTCCTCCTAGCAAATATGTTCCAGACTGTAATAAAGTAGATCCACTTGCCTCCTGCTGTTGAACGAATTGACTTTTAGGGCGGCGTTTGGGTTGTGGTTTTGCAGGTGGATTAAATTTTAGATAACGGGCGATCGCAGGTTGTACCAAAGGATCTAAATTTTTTTGAAAACTAAAGATATAGGCGACGATAACTGCGATCAAGAAAGAAAGTACGACTCGTAATACCACGATTTCTGGCTGATCGCGAAATGCTGTCCAAGTTGCCCAAATGACGATGGGATTGACAGTCGGTGCTGCTAGCAGAAAGCCAATTGCTACTGGTATGGGGACTCCTTGCATCAGCAACCGTCGTGCTACTGGTACGTTACCGCATTCACAAACAGGAAATAAAAAGCCCACGAGACTACCAACCAATGCACCCAGAAACGCATTTTTGGGCATTTTTTCTACCAGTTTGCGCTCATCGACAAAAAACAGTAGCAAACTAGAGAACAAAACCCCAAGCAACAAGAAAGGTATCGCCTCAACTAGCAAACTAAGAAAAAGAGTGAAACCATTGTTCAGTTGATTCATGTGTGTCGCTGATCAAAGCGGTGTTGAGTTTTCAGATTTTGCCAAGTCATTTGATGCAAACAAGTATTACTCATAGGTTGTGATTATTCAAGAACACTCAAGTAACAAGATGTTTTTATGTTAATTGCGATTTTTTATCTAGCCAATCTTCGTTAACCATGAGTCATGAGCAATTAGCAGTCCGATATGGCTGTATATACTTGTCTTTGTCCTTTGTGTCCTTTAGGTGAGCCGTAGTTTCTAGATTGTCAGACTTCAGAATTAGTTCCAATTTGGGAGAGTCAGCACTTATTTGCACAATATGTAATTAGCAAATTTTTCTAGTGAAAGTAATTTTGCATGTTATGTTATTCTTCGCCCATTGTCATAAAGGATTCACAGTTTTTAAACATTTGGCGATCGCGGTAGGTAATGACTCATTTTGGGGTATGCCTATTTTAGGTAACATCTCATGCGAGTATGGATAAATAAGTACTACAAAATTTTTCAAACTGCAAGACCAAAATGGAACAAATATGTTCACAAGGGTGTAGGGTGCGGAGTGTGGGGGTTCCCCGCGTTGAGGCATGTGGCGTGAGCCAGTTCCCACTCTTGCAGTCGCGCCCGAGAGCGGGAGACAAGGACTGCGCTGTGCTGTCTCTCCGGGGTGAGGCAGCGCGGTCTTGGGGAGCGCTAGCCATGCAGGAGGGTTTCCCTCCGTAGGTGTCTGGCGTGGTTTCCCCCATGAGCGGCTGCCGAAAGGGTTTCCTTATACCCCGTTCTCACGTCAGTGCTGACATCATTACTTTCCTTTGTTCAAAATATCTTCTACCAGCCTTCTAAAGTAACTTCGTCGCCTTTGTAACCAATCGACTTGAGTGCTTGATTGAACTGCTGTAAACTAACTTTGTTAATATCATCTACCATTTCAGAAAACATTATGTAACCAAGCTTAGAGCCTTCATCATCTAGTTGTTGAGCTTCCATGTAGGAGCGTGCTAATTTTCGAGCTTCAGTCATCATTTCCGCATCTTTAGCTGATACTCCATTTTTAGCGACACCTTGAGAAATAAGGTACTCAGACGTTTTTTCACGATGCCATAAATAATAAGGCTTACCTTCATTGGGCGTGATTTTCTCAAATAAACCACCATCTTTAGCCATTTGACTAGGTTCACCATCTTTTTCGCGTAATCCATATTGCTTGAGCAGATTACCGAATTTGACGGCTGACACTCCAAACTCTTGACCTAGTTCAGTTAAGGTTTTCCAAACTTTTCGGAAGTTGTTTTTCTTTCCCACGATATAATTATTTTCGGTAATAGTGTTAACCTTGACACTTGTAATTATTTACTCACATATAGAATTCCTATTTGATTTTTGAAGAAGCTAGGTACACTTTTATTGCTTCTTCGCTGTTCGCTGTTAAGCGTCTCTACTTTGTGATTCACACTCATCAAACCGGATTCCTATATTACCAATTATTAAGATTTGCGTATATCTTCTCGAAGAGTCTTGCACCCTACTCTAGGCGCGGCCGTCGCTAACCTTATGCTATTAAAGAAGATATGGACTAATGTGAAATAGATATTTATCGTATAATATTTTAATTTTCAAATGAGCAAGTCAGTTGTCATCAATCTGGGACATGGTAACTTGTGTGATGGATTTCCAAAAGTGACTATCCAATTGTGGACATTTAGTCAACCGCTTCGAGAGCAATTCATCGGCTCGTTACCCCCTGCACCAAACTTGATTGAATTGTATCAAAAATGGCAGCTAACCTATTATAGTTTATGTAAATCCGTGTATCTACGTTCCAGGTTGGCAGGGGAAGATGATGAACTCGAAATTGATGAAGGCGCTATAACCAACGTCTCTACTGTTGAATTCGAGGATTTATGTCAACAGTTACAAGAAAGTATGAATGCTTGGCTCAAATCCGAGTCAATTCTCAATACTAGCCGACAACTACGCACCTTACTAAACCCAACAGAAGAAATACGGATAATTCTTGAAACTGATAATGAAATAATACGGCGAATACCCTGGTATCGCTGCGATTTATTTAATGATTATCCACACGCAGAAATAGCTCTGTCTCAATCAGAATATAAACGCCCCAAATTGTCACAACTACAAGTTCATAGAAAAACAGTCAGAATCTTGGCAATTTTGGGGAACAGTGAAGGCATAAGTCTGGAAGTAGAAAGTGAGTTTATCAAGAATTTTCCAGGAGCAGAACCTGTTTTTCTTGTCAATCCTACACGTCAAGAATTCAACACACAGCTTTGGGATTCTGCTGGCTGGGATATCCTATTTTTTGCTGGTCATAGTCACAGCGAAGGTGAAACAGGTCGGATTTATATAAACGAAAACAAGACAAATAATAGTCTAACAATTGAACAGTTAGAAGAAGCACTGAAAGCAGCCATTGACAACGGTTTGCGCTTGGCAATTTTTAACTCTTGTGATGGTTTAGGATTAGCAAATGCCCTACAGAAATTGAATTTTTCTACAGTGGTTGTGATGCGAGAGCCAGTACCAAACTTCGTAGCACAGGAATTTTTTAAGTATTTTTTGCAAGTTTTTGCACAAGAACAACTGCCTTTACACCTATCAGTGCAGCAAGCACGCAGAAAGTTACATGGTTTAGAAGATGACTTTCCTGGTGCTTCTTGGTTACCTGTTATTTGTATTAATCCTGCAGCAGAACCACCAACTTGGTTACAACTGAGTGAAAAAACCCTTCATTCCCATTTAGATCAAAATACGAAAATAAGAGCCACCAGCAAATATCAGGATTGGGGAGAGGCGATTGATGCCTCAGTGTTTTACGGACGTACTGAAGAACTCACCACATTAAGGCAATGGATTATTAAGGAAGATTGCCGACTTATCACGTTAATTGGTATGGGTGGGATTGGCAAAACAACTTTGTCTGTGAAATTAGCACACTTTCTGGAAGATGAATTTGAGTACTTGATTTGGCGAAGTCTCCGTAATGCGCCATCAATTCATGAGCTTTTGAGCGACTTAATTAACTTTTTGTCCAATCAACAGCAAACCGTTTTACCAGAAACTTTAGACGGTAAAATCTCTTGTGTAATAAAATATCTGCGCAACTCACGCTGTTTGTTAGTGCTAGACAATGGTGAGTCAATTTTATGTAATGACAAACGCGCTGGAGCATATCGACAAGGATATGAAGGATATGAGCAACTTTTCAGATGTTTGGGAGAGAGTAAACATCAAAGTTGCCTGGTGTTAACCAGTCGAGAGAAACCTAGAGGAATTAGCGTCAAAGAAGGTATCAACTCTCCTATTCGTTCATTAAGGTTGTTTGGCTTAACACAAGGAGAAGGTCAGGAAATTCTGGCAGAAAAAGGCTTTTGTGTATCAGAAGAACAATGCCGATCGCTTGTGGAATATTATGCAGGCAATCCTTTAGCCTTGAAGATTGTCGCAACAACTATTGCGGAATTATTTGATGGCAATACCGCTCAGTTCTTACAACAAGGCACAATTATATTTGGAGATATTTCCGATTTACTAGATCAGCAGTTTAATCGGTTGTCAATTTTAGAAAAACAGGTGATGTACTGGCTGACAATTAATCGAAAATGGGTGTCGTTTCCAGAATTACAAGCAGACATGATTCCTGCTGTCTCACTACGAGATTTGTTAGAAACATTAGAATCTTTACAATCGCGTTCATTAATTGAGAAAAAATCTGGTAAATTTACCCAACAACCAGTAGTGATGGAGTATGTGATTGACACATTCATCGAACAGATTTGCCAAGAGATTGAAACTCAAGAAATAGCATTATTTAATCGATGTGCATTAATCAAATCTCAAGCCAAAGATTACGTGATAAGTGCACAAATTAGGCTGATCCTAAAACCAGTAGCAGATAAACTATTAACTCTTTTTGGTCATCGAGAAAATATTCAAATTTCTTTGAATCAGCTTTTGTCAAAACTGAGGTCGTCTACCTTACAAAAACCAGGATATGCTGCTGGTAATATTCTCAATTTACTCTGGCAGCTTCATGTAGACCTCAATGGTTATGATTTTTCCTACTTAACTGTTTGGCAAGCTTACTTACAGGGCATGAATTTGCATCGAGTCAACTTCGCTAACTCCGATTTAAGTAAGTCTGCTTTGACTCGAACATTAGGAGGAATTTTATCAGCAACTTTTAGTCCAGATGGAAAATTTTTGGCAACAGGTATTGACGATGAAATTATTTTGTGGGAAGTTGCAAACATTAAACAAATTATCACCTACAGTGGTCATATTGGTTGGGTGCAATCTCTTGCTTTTAGTCCAGACGGACAAATTTTAGCAAGTGGTAGCAACGACAAAACAATTCGGTTATGGAATATTCATACCGGACAATGTCTGAAAACACTGCGAGGTCATACTAATTGCGTACAATCTCTTGCCTTTAGTCCAGATGGACAAATTTTAGCAAGTGGTAGCAACGACCAAACAATTAGATTATGGAATATTCAGACTGGACAATGCTTAAAAATTTTGCCAGGGCATACGAGTCGGGTTATATTTGCTAGCTTTGCTTCTCCTATCGGAGACGCTGCGCGTTCACGAAGTGTGCGCTTTGCGCTTACGCAACGCTGCGCGAACAGTCTTAATGGGCAAACATTAGTTACTGGTAGTGAAGACCAAACCGTGAGAGTTTGGGATGTGAACACGGGTGAGTGTCTACAAATCCTAGAAACTCATATCAATTGGGTGCTATCTATTGCTTTAAGTCCTGTTCGCGTAGCGTCCCCGCAGGGGTTTAAGCAAACACTAGTCACTGCAAGTGATGGCACAACAGTAAAATTCTGGGATTTAGCCAGTGGTGAGTGCATAAGAATATTACCAGATTACAACAGTTATGTGTGGGCAGTTGCTTTCAGCCCAGACGGCAAGACATTGGCAACCGGGAGTGAAGATAAAACAGTCAAGATATGGGATGCTTTAACAGGAGAGTGTTTGCAAACTTTGCATGAGCATAGCGAGCGCGTTTGGTTGGTTGCTTTTAATCCAGATGGACAAACTCTGATCAGCGCAAGTGAAAACCAAACGATGAAGCTGTGGGATGTTCATACAGGAGAATGCTTGAGAACAGTGGATGGATATAGTAATTGGGTGTTATCTGTCGCTTTTAGTTCAGATGGTCAAATGCTGGCAAGTAGTAGCGAAGACCAAAGGGTAAGATTGTGGGATGTTGTGACAGGCGAATGTCTACAAACTTTACAAGGACATACTAACTTGGTTTCGTCAGTCACTTGTGCGCCACAAAATATAGATGTTCGTACAAACAAATTCATCACTTCAGGTGTTGAAACAAAGCAAAAAAGTCAAATTTTAGCAAGTAGTAGTGATGACACAACCATAAAGCTTTGGGATGCAAGTACGGGTGAGTGTGTGAAAACACTTTGGGGACACAGTAGTTGGGTACATGCAATCAGTTTCAGCTTAGATGGACACATTTTAGCAAGTGCTAGTCGTGACCAAACGGTAAAGCTTTGGGATTGGCGCACGGGTGAGTGTTTGCACACTCTCGAAGGACACACTCATCGCGTCAAAACAGTTGCTTTTAATCGTCAAAGTTCAATGCTGGTAAGTGGTAGCGACGATAACACAGTCAAGCTTTGGGAAGTCAGTACAGGAATTTGTTTACAAACGTTCCCAGGACACAGTGACTGGGTTTTATCTGTTGTGTTTAGTCCCTGTGCAGGTATCCTTGCAAGTGCTAGTGGAGACCAAACAATTAAGCTGTGGGATGTTAGCACAGGCGGTAATTTCAAAACATTTCAAGGACATACATATCGAGTCAGAACAATCGCTTTTAGTCCAGATGGCAAAACTTTAGCCAGTGGAAGCGACGACCAAACAGTTAAACTGTGGGATGTGAGTACAGGTGAAAATTTCAAAACATTTGTAGGACATCATAAAGCAGTACGCTCAATTGCGTTTAGTCCCAATTCTCCCTTATTAGTCAGTTGCAGCGAAGACGAAACCATCAAGCTTTGGAATATTGAAACAGGCGAATGCGTGAAAACGATGAAAATCGACAGACCCTATGAAGGTATGAATATTACAAATGCCATTGGTTTAACAACTTCTCAGAAAAACACATTAAAAGCTTTGGGGGCAGTAGAAAGATAAATTAGAGGTATGATTTTATTGGGGTTCACCCTGAGCGTAGTCGAAGGGTAATATCACTGTTACAAAATTTTGGTGCAATATCGAATATGGAAAATCAAAAAGCGAAAAAAGATCCTGAAAGTCAAGTCACATCTGAAGCAGATGATGTTAAGAAACAGATAGACCTAGAAAAGAAAGAATTGAAAAGAAGTCTGGAAAATGAAGCTGTACCTGATACAGAAGGTGAATTTGATTCTCCCAGTAAAGACAGAGGTCCATAGCTCAATACCGTTTGGCATTTAGAAACGTTACATGCAACGTCTGTGCTTTTTATTTGCTGAGGAGCGCGATCGCTCTTGGCTGCTAAATATTTGACAAATAGCTCTTTTTGCTGTATTAAAACCTTAGTAAAATTAAGATACAAGCGATCGCTCTTAAAAGTAAGAACTAGTTGTCGGGTGAGGTGGCGATACGCAAGAGCGTCAAGCGTATGCGCAAAGCGCACGCTGCGCGAACGACTGCCCTTCGGCAAGCTCAGGGACCGCGCTCACGCCGAAGTCCAAGGGCTGATCGCTTTTTAAAATTCGCTATGTAAATAACTCTAGAACTACCTTCGTTTATATATTCAGAACTAGCGGATCATTGAAGGTGATAGCCCCTACTTTTTGTCAAAACTTATTTATTAAAATTAAAATTATTTAAATAAAGATAGATATCAGAATTCTGATTTTTATGACCAGTTATAAGGGTTTGATCAGGTATATTTTTAGAGTACGCTGACCACATTTGAGAATGAAGATACAAGTCAAATATATTTCCGACTACAACAATCCCAATATTTGATTCGTTGAAAATTGGATATTTTGTATCTTTCGACCTATTTATAGCGCCTTTCTTTCCATTCGACTGTTCGCAATTATATTTCAAAGCGCTTGTTAATCTAACATAATATATCCCTGGCTCTTTTGGTGCAGTTAGCTTAAAAGGTTTTTTGTCTTCATTTTTTTCCCCTTTAATACCAAGTTGACTAACATCTATGCATGCTGGTTGACCTTTACCTGGAATACCAATCACGATTTTGTTAAATACTGTTGAATACGCTTGTGCACTGTCATGAGTGTAGAGATATCTGTAACCAGTAGTCCCGTGAATCTCTTGCCCGGGAGAAGCAAATATGACATTTTGTTTATGTGTCAAGGTAGACAATATTGTCCCCATAAATGTCGCTGCGGATGCAACAAATGTTGTGATGACCAGCGACACAGTGATCCCAATGCCCCAACGCGAACGCGAACGGATGTTTCTATGTTTTTGCCTAATGCTGCGCTGGACAAACTCAGTTTCTACCTGATTTAACCAGTTATTGTTGGGTGAATTGAGTACTTCCTTCTGTAATACATCCAGATAGGGATCACCTTGCCAAAGATAGTCTGGCTGTTGCTTACTTTTCCACTCAACAGCAGCAGGTGTTAAACGGCGTTGCAGTCTTAAATTTTTCTCCTCTTTTACCCAATTTTGCAATCTTTGCCAACCCCGCACTAAAGCATCATGGGCAGGTTCTACATAACATTTCTCTTCTCCATCTGTTCCACCAATCAGCAGCCGTGCATCACTAAAGCGCTGAATCACCTCTGTGACTTGCGGCTGTAAAGCCTCTGGATACTCCAGTTCCGACATCGGTACTTGTCTGCGTGCTATTTGCCCACCCCCAACAGCAACCATCCGCAGCATCACGTGACGTACAGTTTGCTCGTAAGCTGGGTTAAGCTCCACGAGTGCTTTATACTCCTGGTCAGCGCGTTGCGTTAGAGATTGGATCACCCCTCCCAATTCTTCATAATCTGCTTGAGTCAGAGCGCGGTCAATAGTTATACCTCTGTAACTTGCCTCGCGCTGTCGCTTTAAATACTTCAAGTACATCTCGCTCAAGGCGAAAGACAGCAATGGCAATGCTCCTGGCATATCCGCCACTTCGTCAATCAACTGGTCTACCAGACTATGCGGATTGAAATACATCACCCGTGCTTCTGCTGGTTTCTCAATTGCTTGGCGTAATTGTGCTCGCGACATCGCAGGCACAATAAATCGACCTAGTTGCCAATTATTCTTTATGGTGCTGTTTTCCAACTGAAGGGCATTAGGAAGCAACTGTAAGATAGAGTCTCGCAGATGGGGTTCAAAATCGGAGCGTAGCGTAATTACTACCCGTAATTGCTGAGGATGGATGGCGATCGCCTGACCTAATTGCCTAAAAAACTCCTGACGTTCTTTCTCATCTCGGCACAGGGTAATCAGTTCTTCACTGTGGTCAATACATAATAGCAGCTTAGAGTTGGGGTTGCGACTTACCCAAACTTTTATACTCTGGGCAAGGTTCTTCACAGCTTGCCCAAAAGAAGCATTGGGAACTTCTATTTCTGGCAATTTGCCATTTTTGAGCGCAATATTCAATGCCCGCAATGGAAACTCACCAGGACGTATAGTTGACAAAATGTACCATTGCTCCATAGTTGACTTTTGCAGTTGAGGAACTAATCCCGCCTTCACCAAGCTGGACTTCCCTGAACCGGAAGCACCCAACACTACTGTGAGGGGATTAGTGGTGACAAACTTGTGCAGCTTTTCTACAAGTGCAGTTCTACCGAAAAACAGTGAACTGTGTTTTTCCTCAAACGGCTGCAAGCCGCGATAAGGATTTTTCGACTCGTCTAAAGGAGGTGCAGGCGGTAAGTTCAGTGGATGTCCAGGTGTAAGGAAAATATACTCGCCTTTATCATGTTTGTTCAGTGGCCAAATTCCGGGAGTTTGTCGTAAGCAATTTCCTTGAGTGGCTAATTCGACGCGATCGCGCAAATATAAATACAATTCTGTAGCAGTAATCACCCCATCTCCACAGAGTTTCTCATTACTAGCCCGAGGAAAAGCATCAGCTTCTCCTGTGAGTGCTTCAAACAACGCGCTGGCAAACGGCGAATGATTGTCAATTTCACCGCGATCAATGTTAAAAGTAAAGGCATCTAAGGCTTTTTGATTCGAGGCGGCGCTAGTTATCACCTGCCATGCTGGGTCAGTAATAAAGCGATCATAGCGTTCTTGATGAATTACCTCTGGTGCAGGTAACAAGTCTCTAGTACTTGACCGACGAAAAGCCCCAGCAAAACAGCAATCGAGGATTCCCAGGAAATGACGGCAAGGCAACTTACTCAAGCTTTCATGTACCAGAGTCATTGGTAGGTAAGTTTTGGTATCTCTCAACTTGGCATCTTGGGGAACCAAATAACCAGCAGGACCATCCTCAATATTAAGGGCAATACCATGACCTGCAAAGTAAAACAGCAAGCGGTCATCTGCGGTAACTTGTTGTGCAAGAGTTTTCTCGAATAAATCCTGAAGATTCTTGAGAGTTGCTTGTTGATCTAAGTACATCGACACCTGGTATCCATGCTTTTTGCGCAGAATTTCTACCAGCTTTTTGGCATCATTGACAGCGTTGTGCAGGGGGGAAATGCCGTTGGTATAATTGTTAATTCCAATCACAAATGCCATATTGCGTGCAAATTCTGGCATGGCGGTAGTTCCTTATTTCTGTTTTTACCAGTTTGATTACATCAGGAAATAGGTGACACCATTTGCAACTTATGCACCCTCACATATGGCTACCGTACCCGACTTTGAAAGCTTTGATTGCTGGGTTGTGTGTCATTTGATTTGTGTTGCCAGAACAGCAAGCCGATCATTGCGAATACAGCCAATCCTCCAATAACCATATCAATTAACCATTTGGGTTTGGTTGCCTGGGCTGGAGTAGTGTTGGTAGTAGGATTCACAATCGGTGTTGCGACAGCAGCCAAGGAAATACTCGCATCTGGTGTGGGCGCCAAAGTTGTCTGTTGAGGGCGCACAGTTGTGATGGTCATTTGACTGCTTACCCAGTCGTCACATAATTCTTCTTCCTGTGGTTTGGCTGTGATGTCACGAGATGGAATCCGGTTCATGAGGCGGTTTAGAGTACCTTTACCACCACGAAGTGTTGATACTGAGCGAGAAGGTAAATCAAGTTCGCTTTGTTCGAGCAAGGTAGCATCAAATTCGGCGGTACTGACAATCAGTTTGAGAATATCTTTGACTTCGGTAATTCCTTGTTCCCACCATAGTTTTTCTGGAACTGTGGCAGAAATCGAGTCACCTCCTAACGCCCAAGCTTCCTGTCCTGGTTGTAACCAGAGTCCTCCGCCGTCAAATAAATCAGCACTAACGGCGTAGCGGTCTGTTAAATCCAACACAGAGCAGTACAGTGGTTCATGGGTGGTGTTTTTCAGCTTAATTCTCAAAGAAGGTGGGTTCCACTTATTATTTTCCTGTCGATATTCCAAGCGCAGTTGCACATCTTGCAGTTCTTGCCCGTTTTGTTCAATGACCATTTGCACTGCATTAGGTCGAATGCGACTGCTGGCGGGACTGGAGAGTTCAACGATATTCGTCCAACGAGCAATATGTTCTAATCGCTGAATAACCTGTAAAGCTGTCGCGGTTGTGTAATCCTGAATTTGTGCGACTAACAAACGGTCATCGGCGGGTCGTGTTATGAAATATTTACCATCACGAGCAACCAGTTGGAACTCGGTTTCTTCAAGGGTGGTGACTTCACGAATATATAAAGAAGGTTGACTTTGAGGACCGGCTTGCAAGAGTGCGGTGCGAGCAAGTTGTACTCCCGCTTCTTCTCCTGTGATCAACACTCCTTTGGGTGGTAGGGGTAAACTGGTGACAACTGCTTTGAATGTTGTGTCGGGGTTTAAGTTCTCTATACCGCTGATGTGAATTTTACTAACTTGCGGTAGGACTTGCAGGACTTTTGCTTGAGCGATTGCTCCTGACAATTGACGTAGTTGTTCGGCAGAACTCTCAAAGGGAAACAACGCCAGTAAGGTTGTCTCATCTACAGGTTGGGGAATTCCGTGAACTGCACCGCCATCAATCACCCAGCCGTGGTCTTTGTGATCATACACAGTGAAGTAGGGAGTGCGTGGGGCGATAAGCCCTTGGCTTAAAGCTTCGCTTATCGCACCCCCAAGAAAAGGTTGGTCTAAGTCCCCCAAAACTGTTGCTTGTATTTGCGGAGATTGTGCTGTAACTTTAGAGCGAACCAGAGCATTGGTACGTTTGAATAAGTCTCGATAACTCAGGTTACCATTCGCTTTCTTTAAAGTGTCGAGCAAAAAGTAAGAAAATGCTCCCCGACGTTGCCCATCCCCGTTATACTCTTTAGCTAATTCGGTGTTTAAGCAAGCTGAAAGAAAAATATGTTTTCCTTGCAGGAACTTCCAGCGACTTAGATTTTCTTCCCGACTCTGGGAAGCTGCTAATTGGTTGACTTCTGCTATGGAGTTGATGAAGCTGTCTAAAGGTCGCTTTCGTCGGTCACTTTGGGCTTGACGGACTGCTATTTCCCCGTCCAAATCACGAGTCCCAGAACCAGAATGACAGCAGTCCATAATCATAGTAATGTGAGGATTTTTTGCAGCTACCTCAGCGATGAGTTTCGCCAACTCCTTATCCGCTAAGTCCCAACCTCCGGGACTGCGACTGTCAAAACACACAATGGTTTCATCGAGTTGGTCTGGCTCTAAAATCCAAAACTCTTCTGGGGCTTCCTCTTGACTACCATGCCCCGCAAAGTAAAAGAATACCACGTCCTCACTACTGGCTTGGCACAGATGTTGCCGGAAACCATCAATGATTGCTTGACGGGTGGCATTTTGATTTAGTAGTGTGCGCAGATGTAGCTGGTGTCCATCTGTCGCAACCCGTCCTTGCAAATATTCTTGTACAGCCATGATATCGTTGACACAGCCCTGAAGGGCAGAGACAGGACTTACGTATTCGTCAATACCAACCAGCAAGGCATAGATATTACGAGTCATATTTATCTAACTTTTTATATAGATGCAACGATATTCTGCTACAACAGAACATAGCAACTTTCCAAATTATTTGATAAAAAAGGGAACTTCAACAAAATAAAGACTCCCAAGTCGCTACGGACTTAGGGTCTATTGAAAAACTATTGGGATGATAGGATTAGGTTTTTATTTTTTTGAGGTGCGGGCAAACCACTCCTTATATGTTTTCTGATGTTCTTCATCTTCCACAATGACTGTGACTCGCACTGCTTTGCATCCATGATTTCGCTCTAGGGCGATCGCATTTAAAAGTAAACTGGCTATTTTTGGAGAGCTAAATTCACCACTTACAGTTAAACCATCATCCGAATGGCTAGTCGTCGATATTTTTGGAGAGCTAACTTCACCACTTACAGTTAAATCATCATCCGAATGGCTAGTCGTCGGTGCAGATGTTTCTCGTTGAGTCAAATCAACACCAGAAATTGCTTCTCCTCCTAAATCTATTTGTGCAAGCTGTTTGTATTCTGGGCTAATTTGTTCGACTATAAGTTTCTCGCGCCGGATTGGCACTTGTACAATGTGGGTTTCAATTTCTTTACGGACAATCACCTCACCAACTTTATGTTTGGTGCGCTCAATGATTAATCGTTCTCCGAGCAAACGAATAACATCTTCTACTGAAGAAACCTGACTATTTGTAGCAGCTGCTACTGCTGCAATTAGTTCTGAGTTTTGTGTGTTTGCTTCTTGAGTGTTTAAATTATCTTCCATTTCACTATCTTGAGTTTCTCTTTCTATATAGTTAGGTAAATATTGTACTTGCGATTTCTTTAAGTTTATGAAAATGAATTTATTTGGTGAGTCAATTTTTTCGACGAGCTTACTGCTTAATAGAATTAATCGATCATTTTCCTGACTGTCCGACTTCGATACAACGAAATTTACCTGACGATTGATATCTATGATTAAATCTCTAACTTCACCTACGACCTGACCTTCCCGAGCAATTACAGCATATTTTTTGACTTTTGCCCTTAAATTTTTTAAAAGATTACCAATTCTTGCTATTTTACTTGCCTTTTCATGACTGATATTATATTCTTTGTCAATCATTGCTAAAAATTAAAATAAAGAATCCAGGAGCGGAGCGCTAGATAGCTCCGCCTCCGGTCAGAATCACTTACGTTCGCGGGATTTGGATCTCAACCAACTGTAGGTAGCGTATAGACAGTGGGGATTTAAACCCCTACTCTACCGAGTTTCGCTCTTAGCGTGCGCTTGCGCTTACGCAGTCGCCTACGGAGGCTCTCTCGCTCTCGGGCACGACTGCGAACCCGCCACGCCTTACAGTGAGTCCAGCACTGGTCTCACCTCCTGCGCCGTGCTGGATCCTAACTCCTGAGTTCTTTTGTTAAATTTTTCAAAAATCTTGATTTGATTTACTTTACTAATGATAAGTAGAGACCCGAAATTCCGCGTCTCTACTTATATCACTTAGTAAATAATATTTGATTTAACGCTCATCAATGGGAAGACCGGGAGCGTTGATATCCAATTCTTCACGACGAATTGTTTCTTGAGCCTCAACCGTGTCTTGGTCTACTACTTTCTTCACTCTGACTTCTTCACGTAGAAAAGCTTCTTTGCGAACGTCAGCTGTTTCTTCGTAAATTTCTACGCGAGCAACTTCTCCTTCACGGAAGGTTGCTTCACCAGGAGCAACTGCTCTACCAGCATCTGCTGGAGTGACTCGCTCAACAACAACTCGCTCTTTTTCTACTGGAATAGCAACTCGTGCAGTTTCAGTTTCAATATGTTTACCAACCGTAACTTCTCCAGCTTTCTGGCGTCTCTTATTAGCAACTAGCCGTTCTTCATATAATCTGAGGGTTTGATGATCCTGGTCGTTCATATTGTACAACGGAGCATCTTGATCATATTTGTATGTATCCCGGTCATAAGTGGGATTATTTACCGCAGGTGTTGGTACCACTGGTGTTGGTACCACTGGTGTTGGCTGATATCCTGCTGTCGCCGCTGAATATGTTGGATCTCCTAAACCAGCCGATGCTTCCAGAGGAGTTGTTGTATCTAAGGGAGCGCGATATGTACCGCGTACCCGCTCTTCATAGTCGTAATCAAGAACGTCATGCTCGTTGTACTCAGGTAATCTTTCAGCTTGTTCTCTGGTCATTCCAATTGCATAAACGCGATCAACATTATAGTCAATGCGAGAACGACCAACTGGTAACAAGACTTTCTTGCCAAAAATCCAGAAACCTAGGTCAACGACTAAATAACGGAAATGACCTTCTTCATCTACTAAAACATCACTTACAGTACCGACTTTCTCATCGCTTCCTTCCCCATAGACACCCATTCCTTTAATGTCATTACCTTGGAAAGTATCTTTGTAGTCTGCATCAAAGTCTGCAATTTTATATAAACCCATGATAATTTCCTCTTAACCTATTTTCTCATTTCTCATCTATGATATTAACCAGGTTATCTAATATGCTCCATCTCCCTAACGAGGGAATCAGTTGATGTTACTAGTGTTCTAAAGTCATATCTTATTTTTTGTGATTAACTTCTCTTGCTTTTTTTTAAGTTTTATACTTTTTGTTCCGAGCAGAGTTTTAAATAACAAAGACAGGCAAAATATGAGTCCTTTTTCTCTTGCCTGTCTTTTTTGAGACCACAACTCTATTCAAACAGTTTTGAAAAAATCAATTTAAACAAGATCATTTGGATTCATATCAGTTTGAGCTATGGGTAAATCTCCTTGAGTCCGAACGTCTAACTCTTCCCGACGAATTGTTTCTTGTGCTTCAATTGTCTGTGTTTTAACCACTTTTCTAACGCGGACTTCTTCACGTACAAACGTCTCTTTATGAATATCAGGCTTTTCTTCGTAGATTTCTATGCGTGCTATTTCCCCTTCTTGAAACTGAAATTCACTCGGATTTACTGCGATGCCTGCATCTGTAGGATTAATTCGCTCAATAATAACTCGCTCTTTTTCAATTGGTACTGAAACACGTGCTATTTCTGTTTCAATATGCTTACTAACTGCGACTTCTCCTGTCTTGACACGGTTTTTATTGGCAATAAGCCGCTCTTGATATAGTTTGAAAGTTTGATGGTTCTGGTCATTCAAGTCGTACAGGGGTGCATCCTGTTTATAATTATAAGTATCTTGATTATGATTTACATCACTAGAATTTGGACGATAAGCGTTACGTAGCTGCTCTTCATAATCGTAATCAACACTCATGTCATCTTTGTAGACAGGTAAACTTTGCACTTGCTCTTTGCTCAGCCCATCGACATAAACACGCCGCTGATTATAATCTGTCCGGGAAAGACCAATTGGTAGCAATATTCTTTTATTAGATGAATTATACTCAGTATCTATAACTAAATAACGAAAGCGACCATCTGCATCAACTAGAACATCGCTGACTGAGCCAACTCTGACTCCACCTTCTGTATATAAGTCCAAAGTTGTGATATCGTCGCCACCTAAAGTTTCAGCGTAATTTGGATCAAAGTCTGCAAGTTTATAGAGAGGCATAATATTATTACCAGATCAATTAAGAATGTCTATCCTTTTTTAATCTAGAAATAGATTTAATTTTTGTCATCTGGCTGGCGACTTAATTTATCTAATTAATAATTAGTCATTAGTTATGACTAATTAGTTAGTAGACTATTAAGAAAATGATAGATAGCCAAAAAAAATCTTCCGAAAGATAGGCGAAGAAGATCAACTTAACTCTCTAGTATTGAAATATATATGTCTATTGTAGGATACAAGATGTATGTCCTAATCATTCAGACATAATTTGAAATATTCAAAAGGTAGAGAACTACAATCTACTATGATCAAAACTGCTAATCTAAAATATAAAACTCGATAAAAATGTCTGGTCAAGCTTGGTTATCGCAGCTCAAACAACATAAAGTTATTGCAGTTGTCCGCGCCCCCAAAGTGTCCTTGACACGCCAAATGGCTTTGGCTGTGGCATCTGGGGGAATTCAATTAATTGAAATTACCTGGAATAGTGCTGGTGCGACTGAACTGATTGCACAACTAAAAATAGAATTACCTAATTGTACTATTGGAACTGGTACACTGCTAAATTTAGAACAAATGCAAGAAGCAATTGCAGCGGGGGCACAATTTCTCTTCACTCCCCACGTTGATCCAAAGATGATTCAAGCAGCAGTGGATATAGGCGTAACTATCATACCAGGAGCACTCTCCCCAACGGAAATAGTAACTGCTTGGTCTTGTGGAGCAACCTGTGTCAAGGTGTTTCCCACAGAAGCGATGGGAGGAGTCAGTTATATAAGAAGTTTACGAGGACCTTTGGGTCACATTCCCTTGATTCCGACAGGGGGTGTGACTTTAGAAAATGCCAAAGAATTTTTAGAAGCGGGGGCGATCGCAGTTGGTTTGAGTAGTCAATTGTTTCCCAAAGAGTTTGTCGATACACAAAACTGGGAGGCGATCACTTCAAAAGCTGCAAGCTTAATGCAAAAAATTAGTTAGTTGTGTTGTACCCTTGCCAAGGGCTAACTTGGAGTATGCCTTGCTTAGTAAACACCACCCTGAAATGGACAATTGCTTCCCTAGTTGCTGGTCGTCTTTTCACCAGCCTAGAAAGTAAGTCATTTTTCTTCGTGGTTTCTTCAGTTGAGTAACCACCATTTGAATTGACGAGTTGATAACCTAAAATTGCTCCATCACTGGCTGCACCCAAGCGGTAAACTAAATTTTCCTGACTCCGCCCTCGTTGTTCCCAAGCTTGATTGACTTGGTTGTAAACCTTTTGGTTCAAAGGATAAAACAGGGTGGAGTCTGTGCTTTCTGGTTGTTTAGTCAGAACTGCTGCTAATTCTACAGCAGAAGGTAGCGTGACAATATCAGTTTTTGAAGGCACTTGCCAAATCTTGATAGTTTTGTCTGCACTACCACTGGCGAGGGTATGATTTTGAGGATTGAAAGCTACAGACCAAACGGCTTTGTTATGCCCGACAAGAGTGTTAAGCAACTGCCCAGTTTGGACATTCCACAACTTAATTGTCCGGTCATAACTACCACTGGCGATTTGCTTTCCATCCGGACTGAAGCCAACAGACCAAACTCCATTGTCATGTCCAGAGAGGGTGTGCAGTAATTCCCCTGTCTGGGAATTCCACAACTTAATAGTCCTGTCATAACTGCCACTAGCAAGAGTTTTGCCATCAGGACTCAACGCAATAGACCAAACGGCTTGATCATGTGCTGCTAGGGGGGTTCTCAACTTTCCAGTTTTGAAGTCCCAAATCATAATTTTGCCGTCTTCATTACCACTGACAAGAAGCTGCCCATTAGGACTTATCACTAGGGTTCTGACTGCATCTTGTTGTTTTATAGTGCGTATCACCTCCCCAGTCTTCACATTCCACAGCTTGATTGTCTTATCCCAACTACCACTTGCGATCTGCTTTCCATCTGGACTAATAGCAACAGATTCAACATCGTCTAAATGTCCTGAGAAAGTACGAATGAGTTTGCGGGTTTGAAGATTCCACAACTTAACCTCATTATCCCAACTGCCGGAAACAAGCATACGCCCGTCAGAACTAATGGCTAGGGATTCAACCGCATCGCTATGACCGTCGATAGTATCGAGTAATTTGCCAGTTTGCAGATTCCAAATCTTAAGAGTGCCATCGTAGCTACCACTGACTAAAGTTTTGCCATCCTGACTAATTGCTACTGCATAAACCCATACGGAATGCGCTTTTAGAGTGCGAATAGGTCGAGTAGTTAGCAACGATTTAGAGGTTGATGAAGTCTTTGGTACTGAAGACAAATTCCACCAACTCAACCCTACAACAGCGGCTGTTGTAGTGATTACAAACCCTAAGAAAATTTTCCAATAGGTTTGTTTTAACAGCATAGAAAAATGATTCTTGTTTAGAAATTGACTTGTAATTTTCATTGCCACATCAACATTTTTGTCAGAGTTCTTTTTTGCTTATCTTTTCTTTTTTTTGTTGCTTTTTCCCTTTTTCAATTCTAAATCTCATAAAAAAGAAAACTGTGATTCCGCTCAGACCCACAATTGCAAAGGGCGTTAAATACGTCCAATGACCTGACATTTTGTCCAAAACATGCCAGATTAAAAGAAACATAGCCAAATAAGTGAGTTGATGCAATTTCTTCCAATTTTTCTTCAGCCTCTTTACACTCCAATCATTAGAAGTGATAGCCAGAAGTGTAAAAATTATGAAAGTTCCTATTCCTTGGATATAAATCCAAGATGTCTCTAAGTCTAAGAAATCAATTTTTCTTTGTTTGACTAATAGAAACCCATGACAAAAAGCAAAAAAGAACGCCAAAATTCCTATAAGACGGCGTTTCTTGAGTAGCAATTGAGGAATACCAGTCTCTTTTGTTTGAGGGAAAACAATTCTTAGAATCGTCGGAAGTAATGTGACAATATAACTGAATAATGCCAAGAATCCCAGAATGTGAGGCTGTGTTGGTATATCTAATTTAAACATAATAAATATCTAATTTCTGGATTGATTTCCAATACATAATCGAACCCCGTCGCCTGCTTTGTTTGAGGTGCGGCGATTTTTGAGGTCGTGGTTACTGGAATGCTGAAAGTTTTGTTTTACAAGGCGTTGAGCTGCAATGGTGTGAGGCTTGTTTGATTAAATTCTTTACATGAGAATTTATGCTTACCTTTTGCACGATTTGATAAATTTCACCAAACCTGAATCAGCCTAGCAGCAGTCAATTTTTGTCCTCCATAGTAGTACAACGACTGAGGTGAACACCCCTGAAAGCAAGTACAACCAAATAGGCTGACTTTGCTCCATATATAGGTGAAAAACTGGTTTACTTATGCAGTACTTGAAGAAGTAAAAGTTAAAGAAAGATTTAAAATACTTATTATTTTTTATACTAAAGTTAAATGTCATCTATCGGGACTTAAACAAAATCGATAGACGTTGGCACTTTGAAAACATTCATAATCTCCATACATGACGAAGACTACAGCAGCATTCAGTCTACCTTGAATATGATCCTGGGTTGAAAACGGAACGAATAAAGAACAATTATTACGGTCGTAAGTCATCTTTCGGTTTGTATTGAGCAAACTTAAGTCTCACAACCCAACTGCGCTAAGTTGCTATGGATTCTATGGATTCAATATAGACAATTGACCCTTTGTTGTAGTCCACTCTGGGTTGACATTTTTGTACAATCGAGTGATGGATGAACCTGTCCATCTCGCAGTGGAAGGTTGTCTCCAACTTTAGTTGGAGTCTGAAGTCAGCCAATTTTGGATTTGGGATTTTGGATAATGGAATTGACTCCACCCTAAAGGTGAGAAGCTTGAAAATGAGCGGATTTTGAATTGAGGAATTAATTCCGTCCTAGAAGGACG